>JBJFHC010000031.1:0-5589 GCA_051893275.1 Erysipelotrichaceae bacterium
ATAATTATCAGAATTTAATAAATGAAATATGGTCCTATGCCGAAACCGGCTTTGAAGAATACAAGTCAGCCACCATCATGGCTGACTTTCTGGAATCAGAAGGTTTTACAGTAAAAAGAGGCATAGCCAATATGCCAACCGCCTATGAAGCTGTATATGGAACAGGAAAACCTGTTATCTGCTTCCTGGCAGAATATGATGCTCTGTTTGGCATGAATCAGAAAGCTGATGTCACCAGATATGAGCCAATAACCTGTTCAAATGACAAGGGCCATGGCTGTGGCCATCATCTGCTGGGTGTTGGTTCCATTAAGGCGGCTGTCGACTATAAAAACTACTTAATTGAAAAAAAGCTGTCGGGTACCGTTAAACTTGTCGGCTGTCCGGCTGAAGAAACCGGCTCAGGCAAGGCCTATCTGGCCAGGGATGGCTACTTCAGTGACTGCGACATTGCGCTTACCTGGCACCCATCAAACTACAACCAGGTTGTAACCGGCTCAAGCCAGTCCTGCATCTCCTGTTTCTTTAAGTTTAAGGGTGTATCAGCTCATGCTGCATCTGCGCCACATCTTGGCCGAAGCGCACTTGATGCCTGTGAACTTATGAATGTTGGGGTCAACTATCTAAGAGAACATATGAAATCAAGTGACCGTATTCACTATGCCTACACCAATGCGGGAGGAAAAGCGCCAAATGTCGTACAGAGTGAAGCGGTGCTTAAATACTTTGTGCGCTCAGCCACCAACCCTGAATGCGAAGAACTGTATCAGCGAGTTATAAACTGTGCCAAGGGTGCAGCCTTAATGACTGGCAGTGAAGTAGAAGTTATTTTTGATGAAGGTCTATCTAACCAGGTACCTAACTTTGTCTTAGAGGATGTACTTGATAAGACATTTAAGAAACTCTATAAAAACGACTATACTAACGAAGAATTAGATTATGCCCAATCATTCAAGGATACATATGACATAAATAATACCCTGAGCGATCTACCACAGTTTGCCAGAGATAAAAACGAACTAATCAGAAACATCAAAGAAAGAGCGATCAATGACTACTATATAGAAACAATTCACAGCGATGTCTGTGACATGGGTTCTACCGATGTAGGCGACGTATCATGGTGTGTACCGACCGCTCAGTTTAATACTGCCTGCTACTCTATTGGCGCTGGTGCTCATTCATGGCAATGGGTAGCCCAGGGCAAGAGTTCTATTGCGCTTAAGGGAGCGATGCTGGCGGGGGAAATACTTTGCGATGCCGCGATAACTCTTTATAATAATCCAGAAATAATTGATAAGGCTAAAGAAGAACTCAATAAGCGATTAATGGGCAACCGCTATAAATGCCTGATACCTGCTGATGTGAAGCCACATATATCTAATGTTGAATAAACAGGACATTGTCCTGTTTTCTTTTTCAAAACAAAAGAGTCATTAAATAAACCCACCAAACTTAATGTGCCAATACAGTCTTTTTTGTAGGGATGATCAGATAGAGAAAGACCGCTCCTTTACACATTACAGGTTTATTTAATGACCCCATAATTATTAAATCAAATTCGTGTTGCCTCAAAGTTGCCTCAAAAAGAAGAAACTGCCCAGGGGTATTGTGACATATATTCCCCATTATAGGCCCTTATTCCCTCAGGTTTATTATCCAGATAGTCATAGTAGTCGCATTTAACCTTTGTAGTATCTAAGGCATAGGTATTCCAGTCACGGATAATGATATTTTCCAGATCATATTTCTTCAAAGTAGTAAACAGATCCTTCATAAGCTTAGAAAGATAGGAGTTGGTATTCTTATCAGACTCTGCATCTTCCCATAATACCGCCCTTAATTCGCCAGAAGTAACTGCCGAACCTCTTCTGTCCACCAGATAGGCTAACAGCTCCTTGGTCTTTGATTTTTCAAACATAATTGAACGGCCATCAAGAAAGACATCAAAATCTCCAAAACACCTGATGAACAGACAGTTATCCATTTTTACTTCATGTCTCAGATTTTCCAGCTCTTCTTTTACATCCCTGACAGTTGATGGCTTAAGCAGATAACCGGAAGCCCTGAGCCTGATGGCATCCTGCATATACTCGGTATAGCCAGTGACAAAAATAAGATTTACCTTGGGATTATATTTCTTTAGAGTCTTGGCTACATCAAGACCACTGTTGGTACCCATTTCTATATCCAGAAAAGCCACATCAAAACTATGCTCCTTTGCATAGCTTAAAAGCTCTCTTGGCTTATTGAAACAATATATTTGAGCGTCTGGTTTTGCCTTTCTGATATTTTCTCTTAAATCTTCCAGTGCCAGTTTTTCATCATCAGCTGCCAGTATTATCATTGTCATCCTTTCTTGGTATGGTTATTAGTGCCCTTGTACCCTTTCCTATAACACTTTTAATAACCAAAGTTCCATTACACATCATATTTAAACGCTTAATTGTACTCTTAACGCCAATATGATACACATTCTTATCTTCTGCATCAAAACCCACACCATCGTCCATAACTGTCACATAAACATTCTTTGAATCAATATCTGTCGAAATAAAGACAGTTCCACCATCCTCTTTCTTACAGATACCATGCTTAATGGCATTTTCGACCAGTACCTGTACAGCTAAAGGCGGTACCTTGAAATTACGATATTTTATATCATAAACTACCTTTACCTTATCGCCAAAGCGTCTTTGTTCCACGAAAACATAGGACTTAATATGTTCCAGTTCCTTATTAAAAGGAATAGCTTCCTTCTGCTCCATAGAATCCAGATTTATTCTAAGATAATTAGAAAAATTAGTAATTGTCTCCTGTGCCATAAGCGGATCGGTTACACATAAACGCTTAATGGTAGTTAAGGTATTATAAATAAAATGTGGCGCAATCTGTGAAAGCGTCAAAGACACCTTCATATCGGCTGCCTCCTTTTCCTTCTCTACCAGCTGCTTAGAGACATCCAGAAGTTCAGTACACATAATTATGATGGTAGTGATTGAAATCGCAATACCGGTTAAAGAAAGACCATAGTTGAACATCTGTATCAGTGCGGCCACCACTGGTGCCAGTGCATAGATAATCATCGATACCCAGATACTTTGACTTCGCATATTTTTACGATACTGAACCAGTAAAGTAAAGTCGATTAATACCATTAACAGACAACTTACCGCATAAACTAAAGAATATGGCCCGCGATGATAGAAATTAGCCTCATCAAAATAATATAACATGCCATTAAAATGATTGATAACGACAACAAATATACCAACGATTCCAATTATTACAACCAGCTTCCCTCTTATCAGCTTATGATAAGTATTTTTATCATCATAGAACAATGAGTAACAGGCCAGGGCATGAAAAGAACCGATTAACAGATAATCTGATATAAAATTAATACCATTTGATAATCTAACACCATAATAACCCACAATTCCTGGCATTCCTCTAAAATACCAGGCCAGGCAGTCGGTTGCCAGATATAAAGCCGAAAATAATAAAAGTGACCCCAGAATATGACGCTTCATTTTCTCCAGAGCCACATTAAAAATCATCACAAAATATAAGATTAGACAGAAGATACAGCCCCATGCCAATAATGCAATCTGAAAAGACTTTAAATCGAGCATTCTACCCCTTTCCTTTCCTATATCTTATCATTTATCCATTCAATTATATTATCCAGTTTATCAAGTCTGCAGTCACTTTTAACCTCATTGTCACCAATCAGCAGACCATATACATAGGCATTTTCAGCCATTTTCATATCGCTGGCTGAATCACCCACCATCACTACTTCTTCTCTGTAAAGTTTATATTCATACATAAACTTATCAATCATTTCCGGATTAGGTTTTTGATTTTTTACATCATCAGAAGTAATAATCATATCAAAATAATCAATGATGCCAAGCCTGTTTAGACAGTTAATGGCCGATATACGCTGATCACCGGTTGCCAGGGCAATGATAATATTCTTTGATTTAAGATATTTCATTAAGGCTAATACATCACCCTTGGCCTTTATTTCACCATATTTAAGACAGCACTCCTCAAGAAGTACTTCACCATAGCGACAGAAACTGTCATCTGGCTTAACACCATATTCCTCAAAAATATCCTTAAAAAGATACATGGTCTCAAGATTTGTGCCGGTTACTACCACTGAACCCGGTATGAGCCTGTCACCGTCAAAACCACCAGCCAGTTCCAGTTTTCTTCTTAATTCAACATTATTTTCTGCACCATATTTTTTAAGCAGCATATCGATACAGATCTTGGTAGGTTTACACCAGTAAGTACCAAGATCTATTAATGTATCATCTTTATCAAATAGTATTCCCTTAATTCCCATGGCAATAGTTTAACATGACCAGGACTGTTTCACTTCCTCAATTCACTGTTTTATCTTTTTTCGCTTATTCTGGTATACTGGCATATCCTGGAAAGATGCATATTATCTTATGCATTGTCATTACAATTTCCCTGATACATTTTTCAAAGTCAATATTTTCATATTTTTTAGCCAGCACCATTGATAAGCTTAACATCTCCATAATTTTTTATCCTTGGTTTTCTTTTTCGCCGTCCTCTACCCATTGTTTAACCTGTTCAGCACTGACTCTTGCATACTTCGCAATTGTAGAAATTGGTACATTGTCTTTATACATATCAATAGACATCTGTTTTGCCACATTAATGCCTTTTTCAAATCCATGGTCGACACCTTTTTCGTACCCAATATGTTCATATTTATTAGCCAGTGTCATTGATAGACTCAACATCTTAAGTTCCTCCTCTTCCATTTCTTTTTCCATAATCATCTTATACCTGATTCTTAATTTTTCCTTTTTCTGTTCTATTGTCAGCTCCTCAGAAAACAACGTATACAGAAAATCTCCAAGATTAGGCTCATCATCAGGCCCCATGCCTGTTACTATGATTTCTTCCTTATCAATATCTGAATCTTTCAGGCCAATCTCTTCAGAGTTTTCGGTAATGTTGAACTCAACCCTGGAAATACCATTGCCTTTCTCTGGCAGTATCCATATAGTACAGGCTTTCTGAATATTCTGATAGTTACTGTCAGTAAAAACTGTACCATACTCCTTGGAAATGATTCTGGCAACATAATAGATAGCCCTGACTACTATCGGATACTGTACAGAAGAGTTCTTCTGCATTTCCACATCAATTATAATATAGTATGGGATATCTTTTCCAGGTATTTTAGCTTCGTATATCACATCAAAACGAACTTCACCCTCCAGAGGTATTATATTTTCACTGTTCATTTCAATAAGTTTCTCATTATCATCCCTAACGCCGGGATGAACCGCTACTTTTCGTTTTACATCGCAAAGGCATTCTCTGATAATATAATCCTGATCATAATCTCTAAATTCCTTTAATCCATACTTCAAAATATTAGCCGCCACAGCCTTAAAAGAGAGAATATTTACGGCGTGCTGATTGTATTGGGCATGTATGCCTGCAGTAGCCAATGATTCACTTAACATACTTGGTTTTGTGCTTAAATTCATAATCCAAAAATCTCCTGATATATTATTATTGTAAAAATTT
>JBJFHC010000032.1:0-5576 GCA_051893275.1 Erysipelotrichaceae bacterium
TAGAAGAATTAAATAAAGACTGTAAACTGATGGAAGATAGATTTGAGGAAGCTGGCTATCATTCTTCAATTGGTATTGCGGTTATGGAAAACAATATGAGCATAAACGAGCTGGTTAAGTCAGCTGAAGAGGCGATGTATAAAGCCAAGAGTGAGTATTACAGTAAAGATTCAAATAACCGGCGTGTAAGGAATATGCATCAGAAACTGGAGGATACTTTGCTTAAGAAGAAGGACATGGATGTTTTCTTAAGGATTATTTCTTCCAGATTTATGGGTGTTTATGTAGTTGACCATGAAGGTGATACAGCACGGTCTATTTACCAGCCTGATTATTTTAAAGAGATTCTTGATAAGCATGCATATCGTTTTAGCAATTCCATGAGGGAATACCTTGAGGAATATGTATCGGCGGATGATCATTCAAAGATCGAGATTTATCTTAACTACTCTAAGCTTAGAAGCTGTTTAATAAAGGATGGCATGGAGGAAGTGTACTTCAGTAAAAAGAATGGTGATAAACTCGTATTAAGAATATATCCGGCAAAGGAATATGGCTGTGATAATGGCCGCTGTTCCTCAGTCTGGGTTTTTGAGAAGATTTAGCGCCTGGTGTAAAAACAACACCAGGTTTTAATTTGTTCAGAAAAGCTGCATTTTAAGTTCATATAATCTTCACTTTCTATATAGTAAACTAGACCCATCAATTGGAGGTTGTGGCATGAAAGAGACTTTTGAAAGGGTGGAGAAGAAGTATGTTCTAAGCTGTGAGAAATATAATTCTCTGTTAAAAAGACTGGAAGGATATATTGAACAGGATAAATATTTTCAAAGCTCAATCAGGTCAATTTATTATGATAATGATGCTTATCAGATGATAAATCGTTCAATGGAGTCACCTGAATATAAGGAGAAAATCAGAATCAGGGCTTATGAGAATAATCCCAGAACTGTTTATGTGGAGTTTAAACGTAAACTTGATGGGATTGTCTATAAGCGAAGGACCAAGGCTTTATATCCTGATGTGCTTGATATTAATCATTGTGATTTTACAGATAAGCAGGTTGGAAAGGAATTGAGCTACACTTTAAAGTATTATGGTGAGGTTAAGCCTAAGGTATTTATTGGTGTTGAGCGTAAATCATATCTGACTGTTAAGGAGAGAATCCGTATTACTTTTGATGAAAATATGGTTTATCGTTTTAATAATCTTTCTCTTGAAAGAAGTGAGGATGATAAGTCTCTTGGTGATTATGTCGTTATGGAAATAAAGGTTTCTGGCAGCTATCCAATGTGGTTAAGTGAAATGCTCAGTGAGGAAGAGATATTTCCTTGTGGGCATTCAAAGGTTAAAGAGGCAATGTTAAGGGAAATGGGAGGAAATAGAGATGTCACTTTTTAGCAGTATTTTTACCAGTACATTTACATTGGGGCAGTTTTTAATTGCCTTATGTGCATCAATGGTACTGGGCTTTGTGGTAAGCATTTATTATATGTTCAGAAACACTTATTCTAAGAGTTTTGTGCCTTCGCTGATACTTATACCGGCAATTGAATGTGTTGTCATTATCATGATAAACGGCAATATGGGTGCTGGTATAGCGGTTGCGGGTTCTTTTGCGTTAATTAGGTTCAGATCAGCCCGTGGATCAGCCAGGGATCTGACAGCCATTTTTATGGCCATGGCTATTGGCATTATCTGTGGTACCGGCTATATTGGCATAGCGGTGCTGTTTACGTTGATTATCTGTATAATTGGCATGTTCCTGAGTCTGATTAAATTTGGTGAGTGTGATGGCAAGATGCGATATCTCAAGATTACAGTGCCTGAGAATCTGAATTATGATGAGGCTTTTGAAGAAGTGTTAAATAAATACTGTTCAAGATATGAGCTTGAAAAGGTAAAGACTTTATCTCTTGGTTCTTTATTCAGGGTGGAGTATTCTATTGCGATGAAGGATGTAAATAAGGTAAAAGAGATGATTGATGAGTTAAGAATCCGAAACAATAATCTGGAGATAGTCTGTGGCAAGGAAGCTGTTTCCAAGGAGGAACTGTAATATGAAGAATATATTGATGTTATTTATCTGTCTGATGTTATGTGGCTGTAACAGTGTTATTTCTGATAATACAGGCAGTGAAACAAATAACAATGTCACTGATAGTATCGATGTAAGCGGCTATGATCTGAGTATTAAGGATAGTGATAAAAATCCCAGCTATCTGGATGGCGAGAGGATTGAGCTTGGAAGTGATGATATCAATATAACCAAAGGTGGTACATATATTCTTAGCGGAAGTGGAAGCGGTACGGTAACTGTTGATGCCCAAAATGATAATGTGTTTCTGATATTGGACAATGTAAATATTGAGACAAGTGATTTTGCGGCTATTTATATTAAGGAAGCCGATAGAGTTACCATAATTCTGGAAGGCGATAATTATCTCAGCGATAGTTCAAAATATCTGCAGAAAGATGACAATGATGTCGATGGAGTTATTTTCTCTAAGGCTGATTTAGTCATATCGGGAGAAGGCAGTTTAAATATTACAGCTTCATATGACAAGGGTATTGTATCTAAGGATGATCTGATTATTACT
The DNA here is from genome assembly GCA_051893275.1 of Erysipelotrichaceae bacterium. Taxonomy (GTDB): domain Bacteria; phylum Bacillota_I; class Bacilli_A; order Erysipelotrichales; family Erysipelotrichaceae; genus Colivicinus. The sequence continues at coordinate 2,601 of JBJFHC010000032.1, forward strand.
GGTGGTGATATTGAAGTAAATACAACAGACGGCAAAGGTATTGTGGGCAAGGACTGTGTTAAGCTGTGTAATGCTGATATAACTGTAAACAGTAACAAGGATGCCATCAGTTCGGATAATGATGAGGATGAGTACCGGGGTTATGTTTATATTGAAAGTGGAAATATAAACATTAATACCTGTGGTGATGGTATCTATGCTTATAATCTTGTACATATTGTAGATGGAGATTTTGATATTTCTACTTCACTTAATGATAATGATTCTATTAAGGGTATTAAGAGTGATGGGGATGTTGTCTTAATGAATGGCACATATTCTATTGACAGTGATGATGATGGTATTCATTCTAATGGCAATGTAACGATTGAAAATGGTACATATACTATAGTTTCTGGAGACGATGGTATACATGCAGATGGAGATGTAGTTATTAATGGTGGAAGTATCAGTATTAATGATTCCTATGAGGGAATTGAAGGGAAAACAGTTACCATTAATAATGGCGATATCTATGTAATGGCTTCTGATGATGGCATCAATGCAGCCGGTGGCAGTGATGGCGATAATGTCTGGGACTTTGATAAAGGCGGTATGCGGCCAGATAATGGCATGAATCCGCAAGAAGGAATGAAACCGGGAAGAGATATGGCAGGCGACAATGGTTTTAAATCAAGCAAAGAAATGCTACCTGAGATGCCACGAAATGAAGCTGGTGTAGAGGCTACAGCATATATAAGCAGTACGGCTAATATGATGGACATGGGCTCGAATGAATATAGTGTGGTGATAAATGGCGGCAATGTGACGGTTAATGCCAATGGCGATGGTATTGACTCCAATGGCTCAATTATTATTAATGGTGGCAATACGCTTGTCTATGGTCCAAGCAATTCTGGCAATGCCGCTCTTGATTATGGAACTGAGTTATTGATCAACGGCGGTAACATTATTGCGCTTGGCAATGGCAGCATGCAGGAAGGTGTTTCTCCAGACAGTACTCAGGGTTATTTGCTTTATGGTCTTAACAGTTATGGAAGCGATGAGATGATTGAAATATATAGTGGTGATAAGCTTGTTCTGAGTACGGTTTCAAAGAAGTCGTTTAACTCAATTATTGTATCGTTTGAGGGTTTAAGTAATGGTGATTCCTTAACTGTAAAAATAGGAAATGACAGCTATGAATTTACTGCTGGCCAAAGTAACTCTATGGGTATGACTGGCGGTAAGGGTTTTAGAGGCTAATGTGATAGAATATATCTGAGGTGATCAGATATGGAAATTAATGAAGAGAAGGACCTGGAGAAGGTCTCTGGTGGCGCAGTCAAAACTGTTACCCGTACCGCAAACAGAGAGGTATGTGAGGTCTGTGGCCGAAACAAGTTTACTTTGTATCTTGGAATGGGCGGAAGAGCTGTGTGTTCAAAATGTGGACATGCTCAGATTGTGCTTGAATGGTTTAATGAATAATCATTAATGTGTTAAGATTAGAGGGTAATTACCCTCTAATTTTATTTTAAGGAGAAGAAAATGGAAAAGGCTGTTATAACTGTAATAGGCAAGGATAAGGTTGGTATTATTGCCGCTGTATGTAATTATCTGGCAAAGGTTAATATTAATATTCTGGATATATCGCAGACTATTACGCATGATTATTTTAATATGATGATGGTTGTATCGCTTGATGATATGACAAAGGGTTTTGTTGAATTAAATAAAGAGATGGATGAGCTTGGAAAGGAAATCGGGGTTGTGATTTCTATTCAGCACGAGAATATTTTTGATTCAATGCACAGGATTTAGGTGAGATATGATTAATCAGTTTGAGATTTTAGAAACTAATAAGATGATCAGGGAGGAAAACCTTGATGTGCGTACTATTACCATCGGTATAAGTCTATTGGATTGTATTGACTCTGATCTGGATAAATTGTGTCTGAATATTAAAAATAAAATATTAAGCAAAGCCGGAAAGCTGGTTGAGGAGGCGGAAAAAATTTCAGCCAAGTATGGTATTCCGATTGTCAATAAAAGAGTGAGCCTTACGCCAATTGCGCTAGTTGGTTCAAGCGCCTGTAAGACGAGTGCTGATTTTGTGAAAATCGCAAAGACACTGGATGAGACAGCCAAAGAAATCGGTATTAACTTTATTGGCGGCTATTCAGCTATAGTATCCAAGGGTATGACGCATGCTGATGAACTTCTGATCCGTTCGATTCCTGAGGCTTTGAGTTCAACTGATATTGTCTGCAGCTCAGTCAATGTGGGTTCAACCAGGACTGGTATCAATATGGACGGGGTTAAACTGGTTGGTGAGATGGTTAAGGAGGCCTCTAAGCTCAATGTCATGGCTCCGGCCAAATTTGTAGTGTTTACCAATGCTCCAGATGATAATCCTTTTATGGCTGGAGCTTTTCATGGAGTCAGTGAAGCTGATGCGATAATCAATGTCGGTGTATCTGGACCAGGCGTTGTAAGAAGCGCAATCAAGAACGCCAAAGGCAAGGATTTTGGTGAGCTTTGCGAGATTATCAAGAAGACTGCCTTTAAGATCACCCGTGTAGGACAGCTGGTTGCCAAGGAAGCTTCTAAAGCTCTGGATATTCCTTTTGGCATTATCGATCTTTCTCTGGCACCTACACCAGCGGTTGGTGACTCAATTGCCGACTGTCTGCAGGAAATGGGTCTTGAAAGAGTTGGTGCCCCAGGCACTACGGCCGCTCTGGCTATCCTGAATGACCAGGTAAAAAAAGGCGGCGTTATGGCTTCAAGCTATGTAGGCGGATTAAGTGGCGCCTTTATTCCGGTTTCTGAAGATCAGGGTATGATCGATGCGGTTAATGCGGGAGCTTTAAGTCTTGAAAAACTGGAAGCTATGACCTGTGTCTGTTCGGTAGGTCTTGATATGATTGCCATACCTGGCAAAACAAGTGCCAAGACTATTGCGGGCATTATTGCCGATGAGATGGCAATTGG
>JBJFHC010000033.1:0-23630 GCA_051893275.1 Erysipelotrichaceae bacterium
GCCAGTGCATCCCGTAAACAATAACAAAGCACAGGCAACAATTAACAGTTTCCTTAATTTCATTTCATCTCCCTTTCGTTTTTATATTTATAGAAATTTCTCTAAAACACTTAACAGTTCAGCTGTATTGATAGGCTTGCTGATAAAGTCATTCATACCGGCATTTAAGGCCTTTGCCCTGTCTTCATCAAAAGCGTTGGCTGTCATGGCGACAATCGGAATATTTAATCCCAGCTTTCTGATGTGATCTGTAGCCTCATAGCCATCCATAATCGGCATCTGAATATCCATCAAGACAATATCATAATCATTTTTATTCTGAAGCTTATCAACAGCCAGCTGACCATTCTCTGCTTCTTCTATTTCTAAACCATAACTCTTTAAAATCTCGGTTGCGATTTCCCGGTTCAGCTCATTGTCTTCTACCAGCAGCACCTTCTTACCCTTAAAGACTTCTTTTTCATTTAAAGACTTTCTGTCATTATTCTTAGATTCCCGTTTTCCCAGACATTCCATTAAAGAGTCTCTTAAATCCGACATAAACATCGGCTTGCTGCAGAAAGCCGTAACTCCTGCTTCTAAGGCCTCTGCTTCAATATCTGTCCAGTCATAGGCGGTTAAAATAATGATAGGTATAGTTTTAGAAACCTGCCTTCTTATCTGGCGTGTAACCTCAATACCATTCATATCCGGTAAACGCCAGTCAATAATATAGGCTGAAAACTCATCATTCATTTCAATTGCCTGCTTAGCTCTAAGTACTGCTTCTTTGCCAGACAGAGTCCATTCAGAGCGCATGCCAACACGGCTAAGCATCCTGGTAACTGAATCACAGGTATTAAAGTCATCATCGACAACTAAAGCCTTAAGCCCCTCAAGCTCCTTAATCTTCTCTATAGAACGCTTTTCATCCTGCAGCCTCAGTTCAATACGAATAATAAATTCTGTGCCAAAATCTTTTTTGGTTATAACGTCTATACTTCCACCCATCATATCAATAATGTTCTTGGAAATAGCCATGCCAAGACCTGTACCCTGAATCTTAGATACAGTTGATGTTCTTTCTCTTTCAAAAGGTTCAAAAATATGCTTGGCAAATTCTTCAGACATACCAATGCCATTATCCTTGACCCTGAATTCATAGATACCCTTGCCCTTAGGTGCATTATGCAGCTGGGATACCCTTAAAGAAATAGTTCCGCCAGGCTTTGTAAACTTAATCGCATTACTTAAAAGATTAAGCAGTACCTGATTGAGACGTGTCTTATCGCAATATACATCTTCATCAGTAACATCCAGTGTATCCATATACAGATCAAGCTGCTTGGCATTAATCTGGCCAGAAATAATCGTCTTAATATCATGCAGAATATCGGAGAGATTTGCCTGGGTTTCATCAAGCTGAATCTTGCCCGATTCAATACGGCTCATATCCAGAATATCGTTAATCAGACTTAACAGATGGTTGCAGGAAGAAAGAATCTTGTTCAGATAGTCAGATACCTTCTCCTTTGACTCAATATTGGCAGCTGCCAGCGTAGTAAAGCCAATAATGGCATTCATTGGTGTACGAATATCGTGAGACATGTTGGAAAGGAAAGCTGACTTAGCTCTGTTAGCCGACTGGGCTTGCGCAACAGCGTACTCCAGATCCTGATTAATGCGTTTTTCTTCGCTTCGATCTGAGAATACTACAATATATTTCTTTTTTTCATTGATTACTCTGCAGATTGCCGTAACTGTAAAGAAACGATGTTCATGACTTAATATATGAATATACTCCCTGGTCCAGACCCGCTGCTCACCAGCCTTAAGAATATTAAGCTCATCCAGTATGCTCCTGGAAGCAGGATCAATTTTCAGTCTATTCAGAATACGGATATCCTTTTTGGCATCCTCTTCCTTTAAGCCCATCAGTCTTTCAATATTTGGCGAAAGATAATCCACATGCAGATCAGCCCCGTCAATCATCATAAAGACATCATCAACATTGGTTGATAATGTAGAGAACAGTTCTTCACGATAAATGATCTCTGAATCCTTTGCCTTAATATCTGAACGATACTTTCTGAATAAATAAAGCAGAACTGAAATAAAGGCTGCTGCCACGATCAGGGTTACCACCAGCATGGTGGTTTCCTGCAGCTTGTTCATAGAGGCATTAACTATATCAACTTCAACCAGTCCCAGAGTTATCCAGTCTTCAAAAGCGGCCGACTCATAGACCAGATAATATTCTTTTTCGTCAATCTTAAAAGTAGTAACTCCATTTTCACCCTTTTCGAAAGCTGCCTGCAGGGCATTTATTTCACTTACCGACATGTCCGATTTATCTAACAGCATGCCCAGGAAGTTAAAAATAGTCATTTCTTCATTGCCGGCATTATCGACAATAACACGGCCATCAGGATAGATTACATAGGCATTTGACTGATTATTAAAGGCATTAACATCCAGTACATTTACCAGATCGGAATTATTAAAGCTTACCGCAATAGCCTCATATTCAAAACCATGAAAAAATGATTTTTCACATGGTGTCGCAAAGACCATAATCTCCGGCTGTCCTGGGACAACTGAAGATACCACGATATCTTTTTTATCGACTGTCAGTACTTCCAGTTTTTCCTTCAGATTCAGATAGCCGGTTTTATAGCTTGAGGACATATATTCTCCATCAGAATTAATGAAGTAAAAATCAGTAAAACCGCTCTCTTCCTTGAGAATCTTAATATAGTCCCTGACTTTTTCATCATCACTGCTTACAATATAGGGCTCCCAGGTATGCAGGCTTCCCCAGTTGTTGGAAACAAGATTATGCAGTGACATATTGGCCTGATGATATATTTCTCTTAAATGAGCTGATGACTCGTCATAGATAGTAGTTGCGACAAAGTCATAGTAACGGCCGAATACAAATATCAGCAAAACCACCATTATTATGCTGCCGATAAATAAGCTTAATCTCTTTTTCATTCAGCCTCCTCAAACACTACGCAATGACCCTTGCCGTTTTGTTTGGCGGCATAGAGTGCTCTATCCGCCTTATCAATAAGACTCATGGAAATATCATCAGCGCTCTTGCACAGCTTAAGCCCGCAGGAACAGCTGGCTTCAATATTCTTTTCCTTACAGATATCTGTGTATCTGTCGCACAGCTGATTACCCTTTTTTAAAGCCATTTCTTTAGAATTAATATTCTTCAGTATCAGAAGAAACTCATCCCCGCCATAACGGCAGATAATATCTTTACTGCGCGTATTTTTAATAACCATATCCGCAAATTCCTTAATGGCAATATCACCGGCATCATGACCTTTTGAATCATTGACAGTTTTTAGATTATCAATATCAAAAATATATATTCCAAGCGGATAATCACCAGGCTTAAGCGAATCGAGCGCCCATTTAAGACCCCGACGGTTTAACAGCGAAGTAGTATAATCATGGCTGGCCTCTTCCTTTAAAGCCTTGCATTTCATACGAGTTTCATTAAGTGATACCAGGGCTTCTACTCTTCTGTAGAGATCACATAAAGGATGATGCTTACACAGAAAATCATCGCTTCCTTCAAGATTCATCTGTGCATTACATACAGAAGGATTGTTTATTATGGCCAGTAAAGGTGTTTCAAAAAGAACGCTGTCGTGACGGATAAGAGAACTTATCTTTTCAGTTTCATCCAGATCATAATTTAAGATGATGACATCAAAATGTTCTTTCTTTCTGATTACATTTTCAGTTTCTTCAATATTTCTGGCTCTCACAAATTCAAATTTAGAGCCAAATGTCTTTTCAATCAGACTGTAGTATTCTTTATCATTATCAATTAACAATATATGACGCTTAGTATCAGCATATTCCATAGTTTCGCTCTTAGAAGATACTGAAAATTCAGTTTCCGCAACCAGCTTTTCGTAATCTGCGATTTTAAGTGGTCTGGAATAAAAATAGCCCTGGCCATAATCGCAGTCCATATTTCTTAATTTATTAACATGTTCATAAGTTTCAACACCCTCGGCAACCACCTTAAGATCAAGCTTATGAGCCAGATCAATAATAAAATTAATAATTGTTGCACCTGTAGGAGAACTCAGTTCATTCTGAATAAACTTCATATCAAGTTTCAGGTAATCAATATTCATCTGGGAAAACATGTTTAAAGAAGAATAGCCCGAACCAAAGTCATCCATTTCAACTAGAAAACCAAGATGCCTTAATTCATCTATAACCTCAATAATCTGTCTGGTATTTTCGCTATATGCTGATTCAGTAAGCTCCAGATGAACATATTCAGGATCTACATCATATTTTTCAAGAAGTCTTCTGAAAGTAGCAGTCAGGTTGCTTCTTAAAACATCTATACGGCTCACATTTACCGATACAGGAAGCAGTTTAAAACCACATTTTTTCCATCTGTCCAGCGTCTTAAAAACCTCTTCCCAGATATATTCATCAAGAGTAGTAATAAAACCATTCTTCTCAAAAAGTGGAATAAATTCAGCAGGTGACATAAAGCCCCAGTCAGGATGAATCCACCTTACAAGCGCTTCGGCTCCCGCCGGCAGATTATTCCTGAGATTATATTTTGGCTGCAGATAGAAAGTAAACTGCCCTTCTTTCAGGGCAGATTCCATAACTTCTGTTATGGCCATCTCTTTTAACAGCCTGTCTCTTATTTTTTCATCATATTGGGCAACATATGTATCAAACATGCCCTTTATGGAATCACAGGCCAGTTTAGCTCTGTCACACATCAGTTCGATATGAACGCTTCTGTCAAGCACACGATAGACACCCCATTTCATAGTTACATTTTCATTAACACGATTATGTATTTTAAGGAATCCAGCTCTGTCCTTTTCTTCAACATCTCTTTTCTGCAGAATCAGAAAACGGTCGGCATTCATACGGCCGCATATTCCATCAGGTCCAATAGTTTTAGAAATATTCGAGGCAATATCTTTAAGCAGAGCATCTCCAGCCTTCTGACCGAAAATATCGTTATAGAGTTTAAAATTCTCGATGTTGGTACAGATAATTGAATAATCATTATCCAGGTCATTCTGGATAATATCTTCAGCTTTCTTATAAAAGTATTCCTTGGTATATAAACCGGTGAGCCTGTCTTTTTGCAGGTCATTGACAATAGCTGCAGTTTCCCGGAAATTAATCAGGTTTTTAGTACGGTGCAGAATGATGGATGGTCTATAAGGCTTGGGCAGAAAATCATTGGCTCCATGGCTTAAGGCAGCCAGTTCTTCCTCTTGAGAATCACTCTGGGTCATCACGATGACCGGAATTAATGAAAGCTCGTCATCACTTTTAAGATAATCCAGAAGCTCATAGCCATTCATAACCGGCATATTGACATCAGTCATTACCAGAGAGATCTTATTTGTCCTGTCTTTCAGGATATCTATAGCTTCTTTTCCGTTACAGGCCTTAAGTACGTGATATTCCTTTTCCAGTATGTTGGCTAAAATCTCGATGTTGAGTTCATTATCTTCAACTAATAAAATATGTCTTCTATTTGGCATATGACCTCACTATAGTCTTTCAATAAGCGCAACGGTCATACTGTAGTCCTTGGAAACATGCAGAAAAAGTTCATTCAGTTTATTGTCATCAATTACCTTGTTTTCACAGTCTCTTAAATACTCAGTTATCTCGCTGGCGCTTGCGGATAGTTTAGACAATGACAGATTAAGACTGACACCTTTTAAGGTATGAGCAGCCACAAAGGCTTCATGATAGTCTTTGGCTTCAATCGCCATTTCCAGTTTCTGAAAACTGTCATCATTTAAAAACTTCTTAAGAAATTTCTCAATAAGTGTATCATTCATAAGCCGACTTAAAGCATCTTCATAATTGCCCTCAAGCTCTCTGTAGCAGTCCTTTACATCCATAGTATTCCCCTTGTGTTACCTTATAATCATAACATATAATGACTCTGGTCATTAATATAGTGCATTATTTGTCAATAATTTCATAAGCTTTTATCAGGATTTATATTAAAAAAAGAAATATCTACTGTAACGGATATTTCTTTGCGTTTCTTTTAAGTTTCTTTAATATTATTTCATCAGTATCAAGATTACAGCGATCAGCCATCATCAGCGCATATATAAGCACATCAGCCAGCTCCTCCTCAATCTTTTCATCACAGCCTGCTGGATAGGTATCAGAACCAGACCATTGAAATATCTCGAGCAGTTCATTTGCCTCAAGACTTATGGATATCGCCAGATCCTTGGGATTATGGAACTGTTTCCAGTTTCTATCATCCCTGAACTTTAATACTTCTTTTACTGTTTCCTCTTTAATCATTATTTTCCCTTCAGATAAAACTTAAATGCCGGCTTGACCAGTTTGCTGGTAGAGGCATAAATCTGTGTACCCTTCTCTTTGCCATACTTTTCAATCAGACAGCTCTTATATAACGGAAGTTTTCCTGGCTTGTTATCTATAAGCATCTTTGTGAAATCTTCTTCCCTTTCACCCAACAGAACATCCGGGTTGTTCTGAACTAAAAGCTTCACAAAAAGTTCAAGACCTTCTTCGCCATCATTCTCGAAAGCTTCAGGTATATCTTTCTTGATGCGGTTATAAATCGCAATGCCCTTTTCATTGCCATAGATGGCCATTAACACCAGATAACATTCCTGACGTTTATCATTACCAAGATATGAAACCAGTTTAAGGGCGACTTCATCTTCAGTATAGTTGAAGACCTCTTCCTTTTTAGGCGGCTCAATCTGTGACCTGATGATTCTGGAGACATTGTAGCCCCTGTCTTTCCAGAACTGCAGAGCTTTGTCATAGCCCTTGTCATTTGATATTACAATATACTCGTCATTGATATCTGAATCCTTGAGATCATAGCCCAAAGAACTTATCAGCTGAAAGTCCAGAGCGTTGGCATAACCGCCATAACACTTCACAAATTCTATTCGGGTATAATTGTTTAACACTATCGGCAGATAGTCATAGGAAATACCCGAATTGGTATAGAAAACCTTAAAGCGGCTCTCTTCATCATTCACGAGACCCAGCCAGGCATTCTGTACATTTTCTGCATCTACATAATATCTCTTCATAACTCAACAAAGCGGTGCAAATATTCTAAGCACACCATCCACCAGGAATTTTACAAAACTATGCTTCATATTGTCTACAGTTCTTTCCACACATTTATCCTGTGTCAGCAGATAATCAGTCTTCAGATCATTAAGTATCCTGGACTTATAGAATACCGAATTATTCTCAAAGTGCAGAAACAAAGATCTATAATCCAGATTCACTGTACCTATAGTACAGATAATATCATCCATTATCAGAGCCTTGGCATGCACAAAACCCGGTGTATATTCAAAAATACGTACACCAGCCTCCATTAAAGGACGATAGTATGATCTGGATATTCGATAAACAACTTTCTTATCCGGTATGCCTGGCATGATAATACGGATATCTACACCTCTTTTCGCTGCCCTGATTAAAGAATTCATCATGTCATCACCCAGCATCAGATAAGGAGTATAAAAGTAAACATAATCCTTAGCCTGATTGATAAGTTCGATGTAGAAATTATAGCTTAAGGCATTCTTGCCTACTGGCGAATCATAATAAGAAATAATTGTGCCACGATTAGTCTTTGTCTCTTCCCCCTGTTTAGGTACATATTTCAGTTTATCTTCAGGCGTAAAGGCATTATAAAACTCAATAAACATTCTAAGATAGCTGTCTACCGGCCTTCCGGTAATTCTAAAACCAATATCCTTCCAATGCCCATGTTTTTCGTATTCATTGATATATTCATCAGCCAGATTGACACCGCCACTGTAGGCTATTTCTTCATCAATAATGAGCATCTTTCTGTGATCACGATAATTCAGTGTACCCTTAAGTGTCATCAGGGGATTAAAAGGAAAACATTTAATACCCTTTTCCCTCAGTTCCTTAACATTATCCATTCCATAAGTCGCAAAAGAACCAATATCATCATACATCAGTCTGACATCCACACCATTTAGAACCTTCTTCTCCAGTATTTCCACCATCGAATCCCACATCTTTCCATTTTGAATGATGAAATATTCAAGATAGATAGACTTCCTGGCCTTCTTGAGATCAATAAGCATATCCTTCCACATATCTTCACCAAGACTGTAGTATTTAGCTTTTTCTAAAGGAAGTGCCGGGTATCCTGTTTCTTTCTGCAGCATATTCAGCGTTTCATCCAGACGCTTATTTCTGGTTGCCATTTCCTGATATGTATCCTTAACATCCATTTCTTTTTTTGAAGCCTCAATTTTTCTTCGCAAAGGCTTGCCTGAGCGTTTATTGCCAAAGAACAGGTAAAGAATGGCCCCGGTTACCGGAAAAGCCAGAATAACCATCAGCCAGAGTATTTTATAGGTACCTTCAGTAATTGCCACCATCAGATACATCACAAAAACAAACGCAAATATTTCAACCACAATCGAAATTAATGTTGCGTAAGGTGAAAGCCATTTGGTTAAAACCACAAACCAGACTATCTGCAGTACTATTGCCGGAATTGCCAGCAGTATTCTTCTTAACATCTTTTTATTCATTTACCTTACCCTCTTTTTTTATTAAACAGATTCCCTACTGAATCATTTATTTTTCGCTGCGTATCCTGAAGAACCTCCTTTGTTTCACTGATTCTTACATTGAAAGACTCAGAAATCATATCTGTAAATACTCTTATCAGTTTATAGCCAGTCTCTCTGTTTTCCTCATCGGTTTCCGCAAACTTTTTTATTGCCCTGATAAGAGCGTTCAAAGATGCCTTGCCCATATCGGAGACATTTTTTACTCCCAGTTCATTTAAAGCCTCAAAACAGGCTTCGACAAAATCCTCTCTCTTCTTTAAACCAACCTCATTCATAAAGCTGATCAGATTATCTCTTATCATCCTTGATTCATCATTTATATCATTAACATACTCAAAATCATTGCCCATTACCTGCCACGAAGTGGCGGCATGCTGATTGAGGAAAAATGAATCAGACTTCACAACCTTAATATTTTTGCAGTGATCATAAATCATTCCGAAGACATCAAATTCTGGAACTATCTTAATATAGCGGTCCTGAATCTCCTGATACAGTTTTTCATCAATAAATTCATCCGCAATGCCCGGACCATCCATCGAATAAACGGATACTATTTTATTTCTTATTCTCTTAGGTGCATTCATGGCTGCGTATATTGCCAGATTGCCACCCTTGGAATGACCGGAAAAAATATATTTTCTTCCTTTTAAAAGATATTTATTCACATAGTTCAGGGTCGACTTTTGAGCTTCAGTAATTTCATAAGTTATTTTAAAGTCTTCCTTCCAGCCAACGATGGTATCATCTGTTCCTCGAAACGACACAAATACCAGCCCATTCCCCAGGTCTATCTGCAGGGCACAGAACTGCTCGGTTGTTTCCTCATTTAAAATAGATATAAAATTCTCAATCTTCAGATCTTTAAAACGCTTGCTCTGGGCAAGAGCCTTTAATGTATAAGGTGCATCAGCCACAAAGGACTTTGAAGCTTTAATCTCCTCTTGAGAGTGCTTTAAGAAAAACAGGTCACTCACTTCTTTTATTGTAAGTTTAGAATTAAAGTCAATAAGGTCATCAAAAACCGTATATGTCATATGACAAAGACACAGATTATCCACCTCGTTAAAAGGATCCTGTCTGAAACTCAGATCACCCCGCCATTTTAAATAATCAATAATGTTCATATTTAAATTATCTCACATACCACAATTTAAATCTCATCTGTTTTATATACCAGTTAGCCCCCATTTAAGTAATAATGTTGCACATTATATATATTGACAGAGAAAGGATACAGTAATATACTCATATATGAACAGATGTTCATATGTTAAATATTGGAGGTATCACTATGAAAAAAACATATAAAATCGAAGTAGACTGCCCTAACTGTGCAGCCAAGATGGAAGAAGCTGCCAGAAAAACTGCAGGAGTCAAAGAAGCCGTAGTAAACTTCATGACCTTAAAAATGAATGTAGAGTTTGAAGAAGGAACAGATCCTAAATCAGTAATGAGCGAAGTACTAAAAAACTGCAAAAAAGTTGAAGACGACTGCGAGATTTTCTTCTAATGAACAAGAAACAGAAAAAGAATCTTTATAGAATAATCATTACCTTTGTAATGATAGTACTGCTCGGTTTTCTGAATATTGAAGAAGGATCTTTATATGGCCTTTTATATCTTATACCCTACTTCCTGATAGGCTATGATATTTTAAAAGGCGCACTGCATGGCATACTCAATAAACAGGTATTTGACGAAAACTTCTTAATGGCAGTGGCAACTGTTGGTGCCATGCTGCTGGGGGATTATAGAGAAGGTGTTGCGGTAATGCTGTTTTATCAGATTGGTGAACTCTTCCAGTCCATTGCCGTATCAAGATCGAGAAAAAATATCTCCGATCTGATGGACATCAGACCTGACTATGCCAACAAATACATTGACGGCAAAGCTGTAAAAGTCGATCCGGATGAAGTCATGATTGACGATGAAATACTGGTAAAAGTCGGTGAAAAAGTGCCACTGGATGGCATTGTGATAAGCGGTGAATCAATGCTTAATACCTGTGCCTTAACCGGTGAATCCAAGCCAAGAACGGTAAAAGAAAATGATGAAATAATCTCGGGCTGTATAAATATGGAAGCACCATTAAGGATTAAGGTAACTAAAGAATTTGGTGAATCAACGGTATCAAAAATTCTTGATCTGGTAGAAAATGCGACCAGTGTAAAATCAAAATCCGAAAACTTCATAACCAAATTTGCCCGATACTATACACCGATTGTCTGTTACTCAGCACTTTTTCTGGCCATCGTACCGCCTCTTGTCTCTGGTTTATTCTTAAATATCGGCTACAACTTCCCAATGTGGATAGAAAGAGCCCTAACCTTCCTGGTTATTTCCTGTCCATGTGCTCTGGTTATTTCCATCCCTCTGTCCTTCTTTGGCGGAATTGGCGGAGCTTCCAATGCAGGTGTCTTAATCAAGGGATCCAATTATCTGGAAAAACTTTCAAAAACCAAAGTAGTTGCCTTTGACAAAACCGGCACAATGACCAAAGGAATCTTTGAAGTTACTGCCGTTCATAACACTAAAGACAACGAAGAAAAGATTCTTGAATATGCTGCCCACAGTGAAATCTATTCCAGTCATCCTATTGGACGCTCTATTATTAGGGAATACAAAAAAGAACTTGATGAATCCAGAGTTGCGTCTATTAAAGAAATAGCCGGCAAGGGCATCAGTGCCCTTATCGATAATCATCGAATACTGACCGGTAATGAAGAGCTGTTAAATGAGTATGGTGTTAAAACTGTTAAGTGCACTGATGAAGGTACAATTATTCATGTTGCCATGGATAATGAATATCTGGGACATATTCATATTGGCGATAAAATTAAGCCTACTTCCAAAGAAGCTATTGCCTCTTTAAAGAAAATCGGTATCAATAAAACAGTAATGCTGACAGGCGATGAAACAAGTGTGGCTGAAAAAGTCGCAAAACAGCTTGGTATTGATGCAGTATACTCAAAACTGCTGCCCCAGGATAAGGTAAGTATCGTTGAAAAACTGATTGCTGAGAAAAACGAAAAAGATGTGCTGGTTTTTGTCGGTGATGGCATAAATGATGCCCCAGTGCTGGCGATGGCTGATGTGGGTATTGCCATGGGTGCCTTGGGCTCTGATGCAGCAATTGAAGCTGCTGATATAGTTTTAATGGATGATGATCCTTTAAAGATTGCCAAAGCGATAAAAATAGCCAAAAAGTGTATGCGCATCGTCTATGAAAATATTGTCTTTGCCATCCTGGTAAAAATTATCTGCCTGATACTGGGTGCCATTGGCTATGCCTCAATGTGGCTGGCAATATTTGCCGATGTAGGTGTTATGGTAATCTGTGTAATAAATGCCATCAGAGCTTTAAGAGTTAAAAATCTATGAAGAATTTCAATTTAGAATCTATTCTGATTGATGTGGCTGAACTCTTTAAGGTTCTGGGGGATTCAACCAGAATACGCATACTACATTTATTAAGGCAAAACGAAAAAAATGTAACGGAGATAGCGGAAGAACTGAATATGAATCAGTCCGCCATTTCTCATCAGCTGAGAATTCTGAAGAACTCCAAACTGGTAAAAAATCGTCGTGAAGGAAAGACGATGTTCTATGCCCTCAGCGACGACCATGTTACCCTGATATTAGATATGGCAATTGAACATGTAGAAGAAATATAATCTACATGTTCTTTTTTAAATAGTCATAAATATCATTCATTACCTGTTCCCTGTCGGTTTCATTCAACAGTTCATGCCGGTCATTCTCATAAATCTTAAAACTCACATTGCACATGCCGGCTTTTCGAAACATTCCAACTACTTTTAGTACGCCTTTAGAATAATCTCCTACCGGATCATCCTTACCAGCTACAAAATAAACCGGCAGATCTTTATTCATCTTTTTCATGTTACCAAGCTTACAGACGTCGCTTAAGACTGAAAACAGATTATAGAAACCATTGACCGTAAAGACAAAAGAACACTTAGGCTCATTTGAATACCATTCAACTATTTTTTCATCCTTGGTAAGCCAGTCGTTATGAGTTTTAGATGGCTCCCAGCGTTTATTATAGGAGCCCAGAGCCAGCTGATTGACAAAATCAGAACGGTATCTGTCTCCTTTAAATACTTTAATTAATGAACATATAAATTTAGCACTGCCAGTTATTAATGAACTCTTATAACCCGTGCCCATAATAATGGCTCCATCAAGCTCATCAGGATATGTAAATAGATATCTTCGGGCATAGAAAGAACCCATGGAATGACCAAGCAGAAAATATGGAACACCAGGATATTCTTTTTTGATTATCAGTGTAAGCTCATGGAGATCTTTAAGTACATTCAGATAACCATCATTTTCAGAAAAATAACCAAAATCATCCTCGGACACAACCGAGCCGCCATGGCCCAGATGATCATTGCCGGCAACAAGTATGCCTCTATCATTTAAAAACTGTGCAAATTCATCATAGCGGTCAATAAATTCCACCATACCATGAGAAATCTGAACTATGGCCTTTATTTCCCTGTTTTCAGGAACATATTTTACGGCTCTTATATTTGTTCTTCCATCATTAGAAGGGAATGTAAATTCTGTTTTTGACATCTTATTCCTCCGAATTAATTACTTTATATCTAAGACGAAGATAACTGTCCTTAAGTACCTCCGCTTTATCTAACTTTAGCACAGCTGCCTGATTTAAATCTGAACTTGAAACAAATGATTCCCCGCCAATCAGTGAAGCGGTGTCTTTACCGCCGATTAATATAGGACATACCACAATATCAAGTTCATCTATCAGCTTATTTTTCATCAATAGAGAATTCATAGTCGAACCCGACTGCAGGCACAGTGATGTACAGCCAAATTTCGCATAAAGATCTTCCATCATTTTCTTTAAATTTAATTCTTTGTAGTACATTATATTCAGATTATTATTATGAAGAACCTTAAAAGCCGGATGATTGCCATTACTGGTCACAATGATCAGTTTATCTGAAATAGAACAGAAATATTCGATGCCATGTTCATTTAAATGACTGTTATCCAGAAGCACAAAATTAATGCCCCAGCTGTGGTCGCTTAAAGGTTTTTCGTTATTTCCGACTTTAGCCATGGTTCTTCCGGTATTAAAATACCATAAGCCCTGGGTCTGTTCAATTTCATAATACTGATGCAGTCCTTCTTTTACTCCATTAATATCTGGCAGGTCTTTATCCATATCCATGCTGTCGTTTGCGCCGGTTGATATCTTTCCATCAGCCGACATCAGCATAAACAAAGTATTATAAGGTCTCATTGTTGTTTCCTTCTTTCACATTTATTATAGTCTATAAAGATTAAAGTAAAAATGGACAGAATTTAAATTATGATTAGAATAATTTTACTTCTTTCTTACACTGTCAATTGTTTTAATTTAAACAATTGTAATAGAATGAATATATATTAGTTCATTAAGAAAGAGGAGTATATATGCCTACAACCTATGCTCACTGGCGCTTTGGTGATAAATGTATCAGGGTACTGCCAGCTGATTTACAGAATATAATATTAAATAACCGTGCCATATTCGACTATGGTGTTCATGGACCAGATATCTTTTTTTATTACAATTGTCTGAAACATAATGAGGTTAATAAATTTGGATCAGCCATGCACGACATTCCTTTTAGAGATACCCTGAATCAGATTAAGGATAACTATAAAAACATTGAAGATAAAGATATGGCTTTATCCTATCTGCTTGGTTTTACCTGTCATTTTACCCTTGATTCATACTGCCATGGATTTATTGAGAAAGCAGATGAAACAATGCCCTATTCCCATGGCAAGATTGAGGCTCAGTTTGACCGCTATCTGCTTATAAAAGATGGCTTTGATCCAGTTACTAAATCAGTAACTGACATGTTTCATCCGGACAGAAAGATGGCTAAAGTTATTTCGGGACTCTTTAACAGGTTTGATGAAGATACTGTTTATAAAACACTGAAAGATCAGAAGTTTTATCTCAATCTGTTAAAAGATAACTCCGATATTAAAAGGCTGTTTCTTACTACAGCCATGGATATTGCCAGGGTTCCTTCATTTAAGGATCTTTTAATTACTAAGGAAAATATTGAAGAATTAAAACCAGTAAATATCCGTCTAAATAAATATTTCGATATGGCTGTAAAACATTATCCGATTCTGGCTGATTCTCTTTACGGTTATCTGAATGATCGAAATGAATTAAACGATTATTTTAAACATAATTTTTCATTCAAAGAAGACTATAAGAATTTTGAAATTCTGCCCTTAGATAAAGAGCTGAAATATAAAGTAACTGATTTACAGGATTAATATACAAGGAGATAAAGTTATGAAATTATTTAAAGGACTGACCAAAGAAGAAAATGCCTGGGTCCTCTATGATGTAGGAAACTCAGCATTCACGATGCTGTCGTGTTCACTGATTCCGATTTATTTTAAGGCTATCGCCATTGGTGAAGGGGCTGGAAAAATATCGGGAGACAAGGCAACTGCGATGTGGGCAACCACCATCTCGATTGTTACGCTGATTGTAGCCATACTGGGACCAATATTCGGCGCCATATCTGACCATAAGGGGAAAAAGAAAATTGTCTTTAATACTGTAGTGGCACTGGGTGTAATCTGTTGCATACTGACTGGTTTTGTCAACTCATGGATGCTGTTTCTTATTCTTTTTGCCTTAACAAAAGTAGTATATTCGGTTTCATTGACCGTGTATGACTCAATGCTGGGTGATGTTACTACAGAAGAGAGAATGGATGAAGTTTCTTCCTATGGCTATGCCTGGGGCTATATCGGCTCATGTATTCCGTTTATCATCGCTCTTGTCGCCTACATTCTGGGTGGCGGTCTTGAGGGTTTCCAGCTCATACCAGAAAGCGTTGGCAAAATTATCGGTTTTACGGTAACTGGTGTCTGGTGGCTTATTGTAACACTGCCTTTAATCAAAAGCTATGAACAGAAGAATTATTCAACCGTCAATAAGCATGAAATAGCGCAGATATTCTCGCATATTGGCAATACAATCAAGAAAATCGTTGTAAATGATAAAAAAGTATTATGGTTCCTCTTAGCTTTCTTCCTTTACATTGATGGAGTGGGTACCATTATCGATAACTGTATAAATGTCGGAACTGACCTGGGGCTTGATACGGTTGGCCAGGTTATCTTCCTTTTGGCGACTCAGGTTGTAGCCTTTGTCTTCTCTTTGATTTTTGCCAGACTGTCAAAGAAGTTTAAGACCGTAACCCTGATTCTTGTCTGCATCGCCGGTTATTTTGTAGTATGCCTTTATGCCCTTACTTTACATAATCTGCTGGGCTTTGGTATTCTGGCTTTCATGATCGGCATGTTCCAGGGTTCCATCCAGTCGCTTTCAAGAAGTTACTTCACCAAGATTATTCCAGCTGAACATTCTGGCGAATACTTTGGCATCTACGATATTTTTGCCAAAGGTGCCTCATTCTTAGGTTCAGCGGTAATCGCAGCGGTTAAGTTTGCCGGCGGTACCATCAATATCGCAGTGGCATCTTTAGCCTTCTTCTTCCTGTTTGGCTTTATCTTCTTAATTAAAGCCGACAGAACTCCAGGACTGAACGAGTCTAAATAGATTTATCTAGAGTGGGATTTTACAGACATCCCACTTTTTATTTGTCTAAAATAAAACCCTTCCGGTTAAAGAAGGGTTAAACTCTCAGATCATCAACACCGTCTACAGACTCGATGAGTCTTTTTTTAAGATGCTCAATTAAAGCGATGTTGTCACTATCTCTTTTATAAGTTCTTCTTAGAAGTCTCATGTAGCCGACAGCTTTAGCTTTATTTAGATATTCAGCTATTTCATCATCATTCTTATCATCAAAATAATACTTGAATGACAGTTCCAGTACTTTCTGAGCCAGATCCCAATCCAGCTTCAGGAAACTAGAAACTTTAGTCTTATCCATTTCACCAAAACCATGATAGGCCAGAAACATATTGGAAAGCTCAAATACCGGATTGCCAACTGACAGGGTATCCATATCGATCAGAATAGCTTCACCATTGGCATAATGCACGTTGTTGGTATGATAGTCGCCATGAATCATATTGTTACTTGAAGGTACAGCTTCCAGCATATTTAACAGCTTGTTAAAGGTGTCTTCTGGAATCTTCCCTTCCAGATCTTTACACCATTTTATCGCTCTAAGTTTTGCATCTGGTAAAAGACCCTCTTTAACTGGCGTTGAATGTATTTCCTTTAAAAGATCGATAAAGATATGCACATATTTCTCAATATTGTCGGGATCTGAAACAATCAGTTTAGTTAAGGATTTAGCACTTAACAGTTCAAATACCGAACCATATTTATCGCCAACTTTTACTACATCATAAGGAATAGCGGTATTAATGCCCAGTACCAGAGCAGTTCTGGCCAGTTCTCTTTCCTTCTTGATATCTTCCAGGGCATCGGGATTCTTATATACCTTGATAATAGTATCCGGATTAATACGATAAACAATGCCGTTAGAACCCTCGCCTATAACTTCACAACCATCAACCGAAAATTTACGGTAGGCTTTTTCGATTTCCATCATTTCCGAAAAACCGGTCATCTCAAATATTTCATAGATTTCACTTGATACATTAATCAGCTTCAGATTTTTTTCCTTTTTACGGAGCCTTAAAATCTGTCTTAAGCCAGCTGATGAAATATATTTAAGTTCATCAAGATCCAGAATCAGGGATCCTGAAGGATACTCATTCCTGATGCTTTCAATTGTTCTGCCGAATTCTTCAGCATTATTTGAATCTACACTGCCTTCAGGATAAACAGTCAGTATGCCATTTTCAAATTTATTCTTCATATACCCCTCCCAGATATTTATCAAAAACACTATGAATCAGAAAATCATATTCCTTATATACCGGTGTATCCTTTAATTCACTTAAGGCTTCTTTCATCGAATTATAGTACCAGTAATGTTTCTTTGGGTCTTTCATATTGAAACTGTCCCAGGCTTCATCGCCCTTATCAAAGCATAATAACTGAAATGACCTTAAATTAGAAAGCTTATCACACAGGCAGATTATCTTGACGCCTATATCATCATCTTTTTTCAGATTCTCAATTGCCTCCTGTTTCCTTATTTCCCAGCTGTCAGATTTGGCCATTCCCTCTTTTTTATCCTCGGACTCCCTGGCTACCAGTTCTTTAACTCTTGGCCCAAAATGTGTTTCAATATCTTCGATAGTAGTTTTAGTATCTTCTACCGTATCATGAAGCATGGCAGCACATAATACATCTTCATCATCGGTTAGAATTGAAGCCAGAGACAGCACCTCCATTGGATGAAAAATATAATTCTGATTAAATCCTTTGCGTATCATTCCCTCATGTGCTTTACAGGCAAAGACAAAGGCTCTTTCAAGTTTGCTCATCAGTGAATCGCCTTTCTAAGAGTCAGTATGTTTTTACCATCTTCTCTTGAATAAGTAACCTCATCCATTGACTTTTTAACCATATAGATACCAAGACCCCCAATCTGTCTTTCTTCAGCCGAAGCAGTAATATCGGGATCTGGTTTTTTAAGCGGATCAAACTCCATACCTGTATCAATAAAAGTTAAATAAAAATCATCGCCTTTAAAATCCAGACATATCTTTACCTGTCCGGTTTTATCTTCATAGGCATAATGGGCAATGTTGATAAATATTTCTTCTGCCATGACCGCAATCATCATCTGGGTTTTCATGCTGCAGTCTCTTTTTTCAAGTTCTTCTTCAATAAGAGAGAGCACAGGATGAAGATTTTCATCGGTCGCATCAAATATTTTCTCTATCATTTCAGTCTCCTTTTTAAGAATGAGACTATTCAATAGTTAAGATATCAACAAATCCAGTAATCTCAAAAATTTCCATGATTTCTGGTTTAACATTCTTAAGCACAAAATTACCTTTCATATTTTTCTGAACCATCAGAATAACTCTTAAACCAGCACTGGAAACATATTCCAGTTCAGCCAGATCAAACTCTACAGAGCTGATACCGTTAAAATCCAGTTCCTTCTCCAGTTCAGGAGCTGTTGTTGTATCAAGTCTTCCGCTGATCGCAACTTTTAATTTTCCATTATCTACTACTTTAGTAATATTCATAAGACATTCCTCCCTGCGTCTGATTATTTATGATTATGAAAATCAGAGCATTTATCCTGACTCTCATACCCTTCTATTCACGCTTATCTAAAATTATACCAAAATGTTGATTTACCCGATATAATATTGGTTATGAAAAATATTTTTAACTTCAAAAATCTGGGCATATACTCCCTTATATACGTCATTGTTACAATAAGTGTGTCTATTTTCAAACTGCTTAACGGCATCAATTATGACCCGCTTGGCTATTGGCATGAGATAGACAGGGCCTGTGTACTGTTTATTGTCTTTCTGGCCATACTTACAATCAAATATTTCCGCTTTTCTAAATACATTGCGAATATACTGTCCCAGCTTCTGCCGCTGATTCTGGCTATACTGGCTTATCTTTTTCTGCTCTATTTAAGAGGAATAGTCGGTCTTGATCTGTTTAAGAAACTGCTGTTTTATGCAGCTGTCTTCTTTATAGCTTTTTTCCTGCTTAAATGGCTTTTAAACACAATATTTAACCTGATAGATTCCCTGTCCCGCTCTAAGGCTCTCAACAAGATGCGTATTGAATTGTGGGGACTTCTTCTGATAATTCTTCTGCTTATTCCATTTGGCATCTACTTCTTCTTTAAAGAAGATACATCATTTATATTAAACTACTGTAACAGCTATCTGTCATATCTCATTGGTGTACTGCTGATAATTCTATTTATGGGTATCCTGTTTACAACTAAAAAGAAAAACAAAACAGGCGCTCCTGAAATAATAATGATAATCATTTATTATTTCTTCTTCATCCTGTTCTTTCTGAATATTATCAATATCTATGTAGTACTGGCTATTGAACTTTTTGGTCTTTTAAGTATCGTTCTCTACTCAATCAGAAACAGTATCTCATTTAATACCGCACTAGCTTTACTGATATATCTGCTGATGATTTTAAGAGCCCTTTACTACTTTACTGATTTCCTTCTTCTTTAGTCTGCCATGGGCAGATAGAGGCATAGGCCGAGTTGGTAAATTCATCAAAATAGATGCAGGCATAGCCCTTGGACTTGTCAATTGAACTGGATACGGCATAATAGTTTTCCAGAAGATCAAGTGCCAGATAAGACATGAAACAGTAGTTTCCATCTTTCATTATGACCTCCATCTGTTTATCATCATAGGAAACCGGGTATTTATGAATCTCCGAAATCTGTTTAATTACTTCTGGATCGGTATCCTTAAAACCACGGGATATTTCTTTGAGTTCCTCAACGGTATAGCCCTCAATCAGCGGAACGCTGTCAATCAGGTAAATACTGTCATCATCTACTTTCATTGAAGTATTGTTCTCTGTTACCACATAAAGTTCATTATATTCAAAGATATAGCCAATCAGCTTTTCCTCCTCAACTGTAATAGTAACTGTCTTATTATTGTCTAGTTTAACAGTCGCATTTTTAATAAGCGGATGTTCGCTTAATCTTTTTTCGATAGTTGAAGGAAAATTAAGCAGAAATTTATCATTTGCCTGGGATATTGTCCTGATATCTGCATCTTTAAGATAAATATTGTTCAGTACACTTACACGATATGTATCAGAAAAAGGGGAAAGAAAATAAATTAAAGCCAGTGAAATAAATGACACTATAAAAGAAAAGATAAAGACTTTTCTTTTATCTTTATTGAATTTAATATGTTTTCTGGCATTCTTGCGCTTATTAAGATAGCTGTTGGAATCCAGTATTTCTTCGCTTTTTTTCTCTAACAATTAAACTTCTCCACTTCCATAATAAGCTTAACACCATAGGAAGATAAAACCTCTTCCTGAATCTTATAGACTATCTCCAGGAAATCTTCAGCCCTGCCTTCGCCACAGTTGACAATAAAGTTAGGATGTTTGTTTGAAACTTCTATATCACCATGTTTATAACCCCTGTAGCCCAGTTCATCAATATACTTCCAGGCAAAAGAACCTTCCGGATTACGAAAAACAGAACCGGCTGAAAGCCTGTCCAGAGGCTGAGATTTCTTTCTTCTTTCCAGTCTTTCATTCATAAGGGCAAATATCTCCTCGCTGTTTTTTTCTTCGAGTTTTAAGACACACGCAACAGCTGCCCAGTGCGGATGATCCTGCAGAATAGAGTGGCGGTAGGAAAACTCCATTTCTTCTGCGCTGAGCCAGTCAAAATGACCTTTTCTATATACCAGAACTTTTTCAACAACAGAGCTGATGTCTGATTTATAGGCACCGGCATTCATGTATAAAAGACCGCCAATCGAACCAGGAATTCCTGAGGCAAATTCAAAACCGCTTAAACCCTCTTTTGCCAGCCGGCCAGAAAGATATGGTGCCAGAACACCAGCTTCAACATATACCTCTGTACCTTCAATCTTAAAATCATCAAAATGATTCAGACTGATTATTACTCCATCATAATCACTGGATCCGGCAATCAGATTTGAACCATTTCCCAGTATCTTGTAATCATAATGATGTTCTCTTAAAAATTGAACAATCTGACTTAAGTCCTCCTGATTGTAGGGCTCAACATAATGGGCTATCCTGCCACCCATTTTTATGGTTGTAAGCTCTCTAAAATATTTTGAATCACTGTAATCACCATGCAGGCTTAAAAATTCTTTGATCATAATTTCTCTATTTCCTTAACTATTTCATCAAGCACTTTCGGATTGGAAAGCTTCATTGCGTTTTTGTGCAGCTTTTCTAATAATTCTTCATCATTAATGGATTTCTCAATAATCTTTTTTAAAGATAAAGGATTAAGATCCTTTTCTTCCAGAAGAAGGGCTGCGTCTTTATCTATCAGGGCCATCGCATTATAAAACTGATGGTTATTTGGCACATAAGGTGAAGGAATCAAAATACTTGGCATACCCATGGCACAGATTTCACTTAAGGTTGTTGCGCCAGCTCTTGATACAAGTAGTGAAGAATTGGTCATCACCTTAACGCCATCCACCGCTTCTTTTACACAGATGTAATCTCTGTCTTTGACTGCCGCTTTGGCTTTTGCGTAATTCTGTTTGCCGGTGGCATAAATTACCTGGTATTCACCACTAAGAGAATTCAGATATTCTACTACCACCTTGTTTACAGTCTGTGATCCCAGCGAGCCCATAAAAATGACAACTGTTTTCTTGTCAGGGTCCAGACCGAGATTTTTAAGAACTTCTCTATCTTTCTTAATATTGAAAGCCTTTGAACTCTGGGGATTGCCTAAAATCAACGTATGAGGATTTTTGAATGTTTTTTTATTTTCTTCATAGGAACCGATAACCAGGTCTACTTTTCTGTCAAGATACTTGTTGGCCTTGCCCGCAAAAGAATTCTGTTCGTGAATAACCGTCTTAAGACCATGCTTACTGGCCGCCATGACCAGAGGTACAGAAATATAGTTGCCAAAGCCTATAGCCAGGTCATAGCCTTTAACAATATCTTTACATCTTTTATAAGCTTTCACAATCGACATAAAAGCAGCAGCCTTATTTATTAAAGAACCGCCAGGTATCTTCATATCCAGCCCGATATATTCAAAACCCTCAGCAGGAATAACATCTTTCTCCATTCTGCCTGTAGAACCTACAAAAGTTATTTTATGTCCGGCTTTTTCCAAAGCCTGCGCCAGCGTTATTGCCGGATAAATATGTCCACCTGTGCCGCCAGAGGCAATAATAATTCTCATATCCTATTTATTTTACCTTATTTAACCTTAAATGAAACCCTGTCACAGATTACTCTTGCGACAAAAGGGTTAATAAGCACAAGTACTGCGATATATACAAAGGCAAAAACCTTCCAGTCCAAAGTAAAAAGCTCTACAATATAGGGCAATAAAAAATATTCAATAACTCCCAGGAGAATAAAAACCAGCTGGGACCAGATAAAAAACAAAAATTTCTGTGATAATTTCATCTTTATAATATTATCCTTTTTTTGACATGGAGGCTATAATTAATTTAGAAAGGATAACAGAAAATGGATAAAATCTACGATGTAATTATAATAGGCTCTGGTCCAGCCGGACTCAGTGCAGCCATATATTGTGCCAGAGGAAACCTTTCCTGTCTGGTTATCGAAAAAGAAGTCTATGGCGGAAAATTATCAAAAACCTATGAAATAGACAACTATCCTGGTGTAGGCAGAATATCGGGAGCTGAGCTGGCTCAGAAATATGTTGATCAGGTAAAAAGCTTCAATATCGATATTATTACTGCCGACATAAACAAAATTGAAAATCAGGATACTTATAAAAAACTTTCAGCCACAAACGGCAAATCCTTCCTGGCCAAAAACATCATTGTAGCCACGGGAGCCAGCGAAAACAGGCTGAATCTTGATAGAGCTGATGAATTTACCGGCAGAGGAATTTCTTATTGTGCGGTCTGCGATGGTTTCTTCTACCGCAAAAAGGATGTTGTGATAATAGGTGGTGGCAATTCAGCTTTGGAAGAAGCACTCTATCTGGCAAAGCTGTGTAACAGTGTGACAATAATCATCAGAAGAGATGTCTTCAGGGCTGATCGAAGTGTTGTTGATAAAGTATTAAGTTCAGACAGAATAAAGGTCGTTTACAAATCACTGCCTGAAGAACTGGTGATTGAAGATAACGTTCTTAAGGGCCTTGTCATCAGAAATGTTGAAAATGGCTCATTATCAAAAATAGAATGTGCCGGAATCTTCCCATATATTGGACAGAGCGCCAACACATCTTTCCTTGATAAATCAATACTTGATTCAAATGGCTATATGCTGGTTAATCCAGATATGTCTACAGCCATTGAGGGCATATATGGTGCAGGCGATGTTATAGCCAAGGG
>JBJFHC010000034.1:0-5530 GCA_051893275.1 Erysipelotrichaceae bacterium
CAATATCTTCAAAGTCTTTGACTTTTGGTTTTTTAATATAGCTTTCAGTAAGGGCAGCAAATAAGCCGGCTGATAATACTGGATTAAGTGATGTAAATGGCGCTACAAGGAAGGATACCAGTATAGTTAGTGGATGTCCTTTACATAACAGTGCACCGATGGCTGAGGCTGTGCCATTCCATAATACCCAGTTTTTGATGTTGTCTAAGCCGGTGTTGAGATTGGCAATAATGGTATATATCAGCATGAATAATATTAATAATGGAATACCCCATTTGAGTATTGATCCAATGGAGAATCTTTTTTTGTTTACTTTAAGAAGCTCGTCACAGTCAATGTCCTGATCCAGATATTTTTCAATGCCGATGGAGTGGGCGGCACCGATGATGGCAATGGTTTTGTTTCCTGGAGCAGTTTTGATTTTCTGAGCCAGGAACATGTCTCTTTCATCAACCAGCGCTTTTTTGACATTCGGGAATTCTTTGGATACTTCATTTAAGGCGGCCTCTAAAGAGTCTTTTTCTTTTAATGAAGCCAGTTCTTCTTCGGATATTTCTTCTTTATCGAATATTGATGAAATAATAGTTACCAGCAGTTTGGCTTTTTCCATGAATGATAAGCCATTCCATACGCGCATGAAGGTGGTGTTTACCGGACGGTCAGCGAAAACTAAAGGGACATTGTTTTCTTCGGATAGTCTGATGCCTTCCATCATTTCACCTCCGGTACTGGTATCAAGTGACTTGGCCATTCTTCTCTGAAAGGATGACAGGATTATATTAACTAATAAAAGACCCACTTTTTTGTCTTTGATGATTTTAGTTATATCCTGGTTACGCCATTTGTCATCTTTGTTTTTGAGGGAATTATATCTTTCTTTATCCAGTTCAATACAGATTGAATCTGGTTTGATCTGTTCATAGGCATTTCTTACGTCTTCTACCGATGTTTTGGAGACATGGGCTGTTTTTATGAGATATATTTCTTTTTCTTTATAGTTTAATTTGATTATGTTTTGTTCCATATCACATATTCTAACACAAAAGGATAAAACAAATCGTGCTATAATGATTGAGTTAAAAGTTAGGAGAATAGATGGCAGATTATAACATAAATTTGACCATTCAGAATATATGGTCTATCTTTAAGACTTTATTTGATATCGGCATTATGTGGATGATTATCTACTATGCCATAAAGTTTGTTAAGAATAATAACCGTACAATACAGATATTTAAGGGAATCATCCTGGTTCTTCTTGTTGATGGACTGGCAAAGATTTTTGGTTTTACTACTGTTGAGTATTTGATGAATAATGTAATAAGCTGGGGATTTCTGGCCATTATCATTATTTTCCAGCCAGAGATAAGAGGCGTTCTGGAGAGGCTTGGCAAGACCAATACTTTCTCGAAGATTAATACTCTGCTGGCAAATGAAAGAGAGGAACTGGTTGAGCAGGTTTATCAGGCAACTATTGCGCTGTCTAAATCAAGAACCGGTGCGCTTATTTCCATAGAGAAGGGTCAGAGTCTGCAGGATTATATTAAGACTGGTATTGAGATTAATGCCAAGGTTTCCAAGGAACTTCTGTGTTCGATTTTTATGACTACTACACCACTTCATGATGGTGCGGTAATTATTCAGGGTGACAAGGTTGCCTGTGCTTCAGCATATTTTCCACCTACGTCGGTTAATCTTTCATCAAGATATGGAGCCAGACATAGAGCGGCTCTGGGTATTTCTGAGGTTTCGGATGCTCTGACTATTGTGGTTTCGGAGGAGACCAGCGCGATTTCGATTTCGGAGCACGGCACAATTTTTAATGTGGATGATGTTCAGCTTAAGGATTATCTGAGACGTGTAATATTGAATGAGAGTGTTGAGATTCGTGAGGGATCTAAGCGCAGAAATACTTTAACCATTATTGATGAGCCAGAGATGACTATTGAGAAGATGGAGAAGAAGGAGTCTTCCAAGGGCTTCAAGGGTATTTTCAATAAGAAACAGGATATTAATGCGGAGAAGACCTCTGAGGAGCTTGATATGAAGGTTCCGCTGAATAATCGTCTTAAGTATCAAAAGGAAGACAAGAGGGATAATGTGCTTGAGGAAGAGGACATTGTTTCGATTCGTGATAATACAAAGGAGGATAAGAAGTAATGGCTGATGATAAAAAGGTCAAGAATCCTTCTGAGAAGTTAAAGGAAGCGACAAAGATTGCGTCGAAAGCTAAGCAGCAGAATCATGTCTATAATGATGTTGAGGAGGCTTTTTTAAAGGTTTACCGTTATCTTTCGGCTTTTATTGATAAGCTGTTCTTTCAGGGAAGATATACAGCTATATTTGCCCTGCTGCTGGCACTGTTTCTATATGCATCGGTCAATCTGACCAATAGAAGTGATTCCAGTACGCTTACTTCAAGTAAGGTTTTGAGTGGTGTAAGTGTTTCAACACGCTATAACTCGGAGTCTTTTGAGCTTTCGGGTGCACCTGCAAGCTGTGACATTGTGCTGACTGGCGATGCAGCCAATGTAAATGTGGCAGCCGGCAGAAGCGGTTACTGTCTTATAAATCTTGAAGGCTATACTGAAGGTACACATACCGTTAAGCTTTCAGCCAGTGGCTATGGTGATAATGTTTCGGCTATCGTGACACCAAGCGAAACACAGATTACCCTGAAGCGTAAGACAACAGCCAGTTTTGATGTTTCATATGATTTTATCAATCGTAATTCTCTGGATTCTAAATATATTCTGGGTACGCCAGAATTTGATGGCGGTTCCAAGGTTAATATCAGAGCTTCACAGGATACGCTTAATTCAATCGCGATGGTTAAGGCGCTTATTGATGTAAGTGGCATGAAGGAAGGTACTAACAGTGTTGATGCACCATTAATTGCCTATGACTCTAAAGGCCAGCAGGTTAATGCGGAAATTGTGCCAAGTACAATTAAGGTAAATGTAAATGTTACATCTCCTTCCAAGGTTGTACCAATCAATCTGAAGATTTCTGGTGAAGCACCTCAGGGCTACGCTCTTGATTCGGTGACCATGGATCATCAGACAACCACTATCTATGCATCGCAATCCGTACTGGATACTATCGATGAGGTTACTGTTGCCCTTGACTTATCAACAATTACGGCTGACACCAATGTAATGCTGCCGGTAAATCTGCCAAGCGGTGTTTCAAGTTCAGATGTTACAATGGTTCGTATCAAGGCTACACTATCAATGATTGCGACCAGGGAAATTACCGATGTGCCTATTGTTTATCGAAACAATGACAACAATCTTGGCGCAAGCTATATTTCTACGACAACTGTTACGGTAATTGTTTCGGGTTCGGAAACAAATATTGAGAATATTACAGCTTCGGATTGTGTTGCCTATATTGATCTGAAGGATTCTAATGGCAATCTGCTGGAGCCTGGTGATTATGACTTAAATGTATATATTGAGAAGAACACTAATGCTTATGTAAGCTTTAGCTGTGACCCTAATCATATAAAGATAACTTTAATAGGACAGGAGTAAAGTAAAATGGGAAAGTATTTTGGAACTGATGGATTTAGAGGCGAGGCAAATGTTAATCTTACCGCTGATCATGCCTACAAGATTGGCCGTTTCTTAGGCTGGTACTATGGGGAAATTAAAAGACAGAGAGGCATTGATTCTAATGCCAAGATTGTAATCGGTAAGGATACCAGAAGAAGTTCTTATATGTTTGAATATTCGCTGGTTGGCGGTCTTGTTGCCTCTGGTGCTGATGCCTATCTGCTGCATGTTACAACTACACCATCTGTAGCCTATGTGGCCAGAATTGATGATTTTGACTGTGGTATTATGATTTCGGCTTCACATAATCCTTACTATGATAATGGTATTAAGCTGATTAATAATCATGGTGAGAAGATGGATGAAGAGACTATTAAGCTGGTTGAGGATTATCTGGATGGTGATCTTAATCTGTTTGATAAGCACTGGGATGAGCTTCCTTTTGCGCATAAGGATAAGATTGGCTGTACTGTTGACTATGTTTCTGGAAGAAACAGATATATTGGCTATCTGATTAGTCTGGGTGTTTATTCATTCAAGGGCAAGAAGGTGGCACTGGATTGCGCTAATGGCTCTTCATGGAATATTGCCAAGTCGGTATTTGATGCCCTGGGCGCCAAGACTCTGGTTATTAATAATCAGCCTGATGGTTTTAATATCAATACCAATGCCGGTTCAACTCATATTGAGGGACTTCAGAGATTTGTAGTAGAGAATCAGTGTGATGTTGGTTTTGCGTATGATGGCGACGCCGACAGATGTTTATGTGTAGATGAAAAGGGTAATGTGGTAAATGGTGACCAGATTCTTTATATCTATGGTAAATATATGAAACAAAGAGGTAAGCTGATCAACAATACTATTGTGGCTACTGTTATGTCTAACTTTGGTTTCTTCAAGGCTCTTGATGAAGAGGGAATTGGCTATGCCAAGACCAAGGTTGGCGATAAATATGTTTATGAATATATGGTACAGAATGGCTGTCGTATCGGTGGTGAGCAGAGTGGTCATATTATCTTTACAAAATATGCCTCAACTGGTGACGGCATATTAACTTCTGTCAAGATGATGGAAGCTATGATTGCCCAGAAGAAGACTTTAAGCGAGCTGGCTGCACCATGTGTAATGTATCCACAGGTATTAAAGAACGTTAAGGTCAAGAACAAGGCCGATGCCCAAAACGACCCTGATGTTCAGAAGGCAGTTAAAGAGGTTGCCGATAAGCTTGGTGATACCGGCCGAATTCTGGTCAGAGAATCAGGAACTGAGCCAGTTATCAGAGTCATGGTTGAGGCCAAGGATCCTCAGACCTGTGAGATTCTGGTAAATGATGTGGTTAAGGTAATTGAGGAAAAGGGTCACGCAATTTAATTGATAAGATTTATCTAAGGTGGATCATTTTAAAAAGGTCCACTTTTTAAATGCCAAAAATGCAGCAGAATAATAAGATTTCGCTAGTACTTTACTGTTAATGTTTTTATTTGTCTGAAAATGGGATAATAGACTTATATGGTGAGGGATGATATGAAAAGGTATTTATTGTGTATTGTATTTCTTTTAATTGTTACAGGATGCAGGGCGAAGACTATGGATGACGTTATTCAGAAAGAGGGATCTATAAGTGGCATTGTTAAGGAAATAAACGATAAGAGTATTCTTATTGAGAACAGTGATGGCCGGTATTATGTGTCAAGAGATGCGGAAATATCTGATTCATATAGCGATTACGAGCTTTATGATGAGCTTACTGTCTATTATGATGGAAATATAGCTGAGTCGTACCCTATGCAGATTAATAAGGTTTATGCGATTACACTCAAGAATAAAGCTCCTGATGTTAAGGCTGTTTCGATAGATGGAAAAGTATATTATGATACTGGCGAAGTGTGCAGAGACCGAGAAATAGATGGAACTTACGCGTTTACTATAAAGGACAGTGTTTCAACTGATGAACTTTCTGGAAAGGATGAATA
>JBJFHC010000035.1:0-5523 GCA_051893275.1 Erysipelotrichaceae bacterium
CCATCTTCAGCTCAATGTTCAGGACGATGGAATCAGTTATATCAATACACTCAACGTAGATATACTGCAGTGTGCCTTAGATGAAATAAACGAATCAGATACCGACCTATTAATATTATGTGGAGATAATACTAACTCTGGTAAAGAGGAACAGCACAATAAGCTTATCGAAATGCTGAATGATGTAGATAAAGAGATACTGATAGTTCCTGGCAATCATGATTTGGGATTAAGTGGTTATTCTGTTTTTCCAGAAATATATAAGGATTATGGCTATGGCAAAGCTTATTCTACGGATAATGAATCATTAAGCTATTCAGTTGTCTATCAGAATATGATTGTTGTTATTCTGGATACCAATAATTATGATGACAAGTGGGAAACCGGTATTCCTTCTTTTGATAAGAGTACTCTTAAATGGATGGAGTCACAGTTTAAGTACGCAAATGATAATAATAAAACAATCATTACTGTGGGGCATTATCCTATACTTACAAGACAGACAGAAGAATTTACTCAGCAGCAGGAGATACTTAATCTATTTAATAAATATCATGTAAGGTTATATGTTGCCGGACATCTGCATTATCATGCGGTTAATAAGAACAACAATTTAACTGAGCTGGTGGTTGAACAGACTACTTCCTATCCTGTTTCTTATGAAATACTGGAAATAAATAATAATCTTTTAAGTGTATACTCTAAAGAGATTGATATCGAACAGTGGGCAATGGATAATAATTTAAATAATGAAAGACTGTTGAACTTTAGAGAATACCTGGAAGTTCAATACAGAAAGAAGTGTGATGCAGTATTGGAGTCATTAACTAAAGACAAAGAAATTGATGAAGATAAGCTGCTGCTGGCTAAAGACCTATTTTATAAAGTAATGAAATATCGAAGTGATGGAACTTTGATTAATCATATAACTGAAATAGAAAACCATGAAGGCTATGAATATTTCAGAGAAATTGCTGAGGGTACTATCTGGTATAGATGGATACCACTGGTATTATCTGAAGCTAATGAATATACTATGGGCTTTGAGCTAAATTTAAAAGACTGATTTCTCAGTCTTTCTTTTTGTGATAACGCAATGAACAGATATCATCACCTTTGGCAATGCATTTTGGAAGATCCAACACCGAGCCGTAGCACTCACCTATACCATGATCACCACACATCGCAATATCGCACAGCATCGCAATTTCTTCATCACTGCAGCCAGCTTTCTGCCAGGCTTTAACCAGCGGACAGTAATGGAAATCAATATTCAGTTCATCATCAGTACTTTTAAGTACATCCATCTCAAATACCAGCTGGGCTGGTTTATTAAACAAGGTTTTCTTTAAGCCTTTCAGTGAATCGGTGTTGCCTTTCTTTACCAGGTTATTACCCTGATAAAGTCCACATCTTCTAACCGCATCTGAGGCAAACTCCTTTGGATCCAGTCCTTTCTTCTTTGCCTCATCACACAAAAGATACAGCCATAAAGCTCTATGTTCAAGCTGTTCCCTGATAGCCTGCAGAATTTTGTTCTTATATTTTGGTTCATTGATTACTTTTGACATATTATTCCCCTTTTATTAATTTTTAGTATGAATATCCAGCTGTGGATAAGGTATTTCAATACCATTGGCATCAAAATCCTTCTTAACTCTTTCCATCATATCAAAATACAGATCCCAGTAGTCATCAGTTTTAACCCAGACTCTTAAAGTAAATTCCAGTGATGAATCCAGATGATTCTTCAGTCTGGCAAAAGGTTTTGGATTTTTGAATACTCTTTTATCATCCTTTACTGTATTCAGTAATACTTCCTTTACTTTATCAATATCGCTGTCATACGATACTGTAAACTGCATATCCAGTCTTCTTTTACCATTGACTGTATAATTCACAATAGTGCTTGATGTCACGTTGGAATTAGGTATGGTTACCTGTTTATTATCAACAGTAATCAGCACAGTATAGAATAAGCCAATACTTTCAACCGTACCTTCGTTACCACCACATTCTACATAGTCACCTACATGGAATGGATGATTTATTAATAACATCACTCCACCGGCAATATTTGACAGTGAACCCTGCATGGCCATACCAACTGCCACAGCGCAGGAAGCCAGCACAGTGATGAAACCTGTCATATCAATACCAAGTATTGATGAACAGGTCAGTATAATTACTACATAAAGGAAGAACTTCATAGATGGCTTTACAAAGCCACGGATGTTTGGATCAAGTCGATCAAAGAACTTGATGTCACCAAATTTCTCTGAAATATATCTGGCTATCTTTACACCAAAGAAACCTATCAGTACTACCGCAATAATCTTCATTCCCAGCTTACTGATAGAATCATAAATTGCAGTAACTGTTCTTTCTACTAATTCCAATTCCATATAAACCTCTTAATCAAAAACTGATTCATGTTCCATATTTGCCATCTCTACCAGTTCCTTCATTGGTTTATGTCCGGCAAAACGATAGAAGGCATCATCTTCTGAGAAACAGAAGCCCAGCATTCTCTCCAGCATGTCAAAGATATATTCACAATCATCTTCATCCAGACCCATATCTTCAACCAGTCTTGACTCTTCACTTAAATTATCAATTTCAACTGGTAAAGAATCTATTACCTCTTTAAAATCATTAAATGTCATTTCCTATTCCTCTTTTCCTTAAAAAAGTCTTTAAGTATCTTAGAACACTCTTCTTCCAGTATGCCTATTTCATAATCAGGATAATGATTTATATTTCTGACTTTTTTAATCTCTATACTTGATTCAATACTACCACCTTTTATATCTCTTGTGCCAATATATATCTTTTTTAGTCTGGATTGTATAATGGCGCCTGTACACATCATACAGGGTTCCAGTGTTACATACATTTCACAGTCATTCAGATAGTATGAATTAAGTTTTTTACAGGCTTTGCGTATACACTCTACTTCTGCATGACAGGTGGAGTCTTTCTTGTGTATTTTGAGATTATGAGCCCTGGCTAAAACCTTATCATCCTTTACAATGACACAGCCGATGGGTACTTCATCTTTATTTCTGGCTTTAACTGCTTCTTTAAGTGCCAGGGACATCCAGTATTCTTTTTCCATAAATTAAAAACGCGCACCCAGTCAGAGATACGTATGGCTGCTGTATTCCTACCCTGACCAAGTTAGTATATAACTGTTGCGCATAAAGTATTATATGATATTTTCTTTGAAATTCCTATAGCATTTTTTTAAAAGAGAGTGGCTAACCCACTCTCTAATTATGTTTCACGTGAAACACTATTTCTTTGGTGTAATCTTCTCCAGACCACCCATATAAGGTCTAAGTACTGCTGGTACATTAACTGAACCATCTTCATTATAGTTATTTTCAACTACCGCTATTAGACCTCTAGGAGAAGCTACTACTGTATTGTTTAAGGTATGCAGGAAGTAGTTACCCTTGTCAGACTTAACTCTGATACCCAGACGTCTGGCCTGTGCATCGCCAAGGTTAGAACATGAACCTACTTCAAAATACTTCTTCTGACGTGGAGACCAGGCTTCAATATCACATGATTTAACCTTCAGATCAGCCAGATCACCTGAGCAGCATTCAAGCTGTCTTACTGGGACATCCATGTTGCGGAATACTTCAACAGTATATCTCCACATATCTTCATAATATTTCATCGAATCTTCTGGTTCACACAGTACAATCATTTCCTGCTTCTCGAACTGATGTACTCTGTATAAACCTCTTTCCTCTAAGCCGTGGCTTCCGCCTTCTTTACGGAAACATGGAGAATAAGAAGTCATACGGATAGGAAGATCTTCTTTTTTAATCATCTGTCCCTGGAAACGGCCGATCATTGAATGTTCTGAAGTACCAATCAGGTATAAGTCTTCACCTTCAATCTTATACATCATAGCTTCCATTTCTGGGAATGACATTACGCCGGTTACGACATTTGAATGAATCATGAATGGTGGAATGGCATAAGTGAATCCCTGATTGATCATATAATCTCTGGCATATGCCAGCATGGCTTCATGGAGTCTGGCAATATCACCAATCAGATAATAGAAGCCTTCACCTGATGTACGGCCAGCTGATTCCTTATCCAGACCCATAAGTCTGTCTAATATATCGGCATGATGCGGAATTTCATAAGAAGGAACTTTAGGTTCGCCAAATCTTTCTTTTTCAACGTTTTCTTCATCATTTTTTCCAACTGGTACTGAAGCATCGATGATATTTGGAATATTCATCATGATTTCTTTAATCTTAGCTTCAAGTACAGGTTCCAGAGCTTCCAGTTCAGCTATTTCTTTTGAAATGTTCTGTACCTCAGCTTTAACCTTGTCAGCTTCTTCTTTCTGCTTATTTCTCATAAGCTCCCCTATCTGTTTAGAAGCGACATTCTTTCTGTTTCTTAATTCATCAGCTTTTGTCTTGGTTGCGCGGAACTGTTCATCAAGATCTTTCACTTCATCTACCAGCGGAAGCTTATGGTCCTGGA
Organism: Erysipelotrichaceae bacterium; assembly: GCA_051893275.1. Taxonomy (GTDB): domain Bacteria; phylum Bacillota_I; class Bacilli_A; order Erysipelotrichales; family Erysipelotrichaceae; genus Colivicinus. The sequence goes on from JBJFHC010000035.1 coordinate 4,519, forward strand.
ATTTCTTTTTAATGTTTTCTTTTACCAGTTCGGGATTTTCTCTAATCAGTTTAATATCAATCATTTCTTTTTCCTCCAAAAAATAAAAGGTGGTAACACAAGGGCGCTAACGCGCGGTACCACCTTAATTTATTACTTTACACTTAACGCGTGTTTCACGTGAAACATTTTAGATTTCAACTAGAAGGTAGATTCATATAACATTCAATAATAACTTACACCAGCCGTTATCTCTCTATAATCTTCTGCTGTACTACTAGTCCTTCATAAGTACTTAAATAGAATATCAGTTATTTTTTACGCCTGTCAAGTTTAATCGCCAGAGTATTGCCTAAATACTGGAACAGCTGAACCATAATGATTATTATTACTACCGTTACCAGCATTACTTCTGTCTCATAGCGGTAATAACCATATCTTATCGCAATATCTCCAAGACCACCTCCACCGACAGCGCCAGCCATAGCGGAATAGCCAATAATTGTACCTACCGCAATAACTGCACCATTAAGAATTGAGATTCTGGCTTCACCCAGCAGTACTTTACGGATAATGGTGAATGTTGAAGCACCAAGTGACTGGGCCGCTTCAATTACACCATGGTCTACTTCTTTGATTGAGCTTTCGACCATTCTGCCAATAAAAGGAATGGCGGAAATAGTTAATGGAACAATAGTGGCAGTAGTTCCATATGACTTGCCTACTATCAGTTTTGTGAAAGGAATCAATAAAATCAATAGAATCAGGAATGGAATTGAACGTCCGATGTTGACAATAAAATCCATAATTCTATAGGCTGCCTTGTTTGGTTTTATACCATTTTCATCGGTTACAGCTAAAGCTACACCTAACGGTAAACCAAACAGATATCCTAAACCGGTTGAGGCAATAACCATATATAGTGTTTCGAATATACCTTTAATAATCAGTCCTGTATAACTACCCATTTGATACCTCCGTAATTGAAAGTTCTTCTTTCTTTGACAGATATTCAATCATCTTTTC
>JBJFHC010000036.1:0-5494 GCA_051893275.1 Erysipelotrichaceae bacterium
TTTCTGATTAATTCAGTAAACATATCATTATTCTTATTCAGTCTTTTATCCTGGATAGAAAAAACAAAGATACAGACAACATTAAACACAATCATTGAAACCAGCACACCCAGAAAAAGATAAATCATTATTTCAACTTTCATGAATTATCCCTCCAGACTTCTTGAAGCATATAATAGGACTTCTTCAGCTTTTCATGATAAGTAACATTATTGCCCCAGCCTTTTAATTCGCATGACTCCATATGTATACGTTCTTTGCTGTTCTTATCCCCAAGACCGATATACATCCTGTCTATCTGAATAAAATCTACCCCATAGTTTTCATAATAGTCATCGTGTATGGTCATTCTTGAAGGATCGGCAAAATTCAATAGCTGCCAGGGAAGCCTTATTTCAATGTAATCGCCATTTACAATAAAATCACTTATTGAATCAAAATCACTGCTGGCAGGATTGCCGTTTCCATATCTAAGTTTACCGGTTTCAAATACCTCAGCCAGGGCAGTATTGTCGTTGTAAATAAGAGCCGTTGCTGTCTGCAGTATCATATCAATATTTACAAATTTTGGTGAATCTATATCCGGAACATTGCCCTTAACATAGGTATCAAAACCATACACATTCTGGGAATAAGTGCTTCTTAAAGGCTCGTACCTTTCCTGTCCCTGTATTCTCGAATCATCCCTGCCGTCAATTGTGATTAAAAAATCTGCCGCCCGGTCAAACTTCATGCCGCTTGTCTCATCATAGCTTGAGCCAGACTTATATGTTGTATCGATTGGAATATAGAGAACATCATTATCAAAGTCAAAATCTTTTTTATAAACCATCAGATAAATATAGCGCTCATCATATTTATAAGAAATAGAACTATCACCATAGTCATATACAACATCATCTCTTGTCCACTCACTGATATCCCCATCATTATAGCTTACACATTCCTCTTCACCTGGATCAAAACTCAACAGTCCAAAATACTGTTCATTAGTCTGAAAGTCAGACCAGTATGGTGTTCTTCTTAAATTAACTGCATACATTGTATTCCAGGTTCGCTTAAACCATTCATCCTGCCAGGTGAACACTATTGCACCGCTTGAGCCAGTCGACATAATATCGTCATAACAGCTGATTAAGGCATATCCCTGTTCGGTTTCGGAAGTATTTCCCTGATTGCGATTGGTATTCTGGTCTTTTTGTGCCATTCCTCGGCCGGTAGAAACACCAAATTCCGATATTACAACTGGCATAGTGTGATGATTATTGATAGCCTGAAGGTAGGCTTTATAAGTATTGATTTTTCCATCTTCAGTCAAAAAATCAGTAATCTCTGATATTCCAAATTCACTCAAATCCTCTACATAATTAAAACAGTCCGGATAATATGGATATACATGATATGATGCGAACTGACCAGAAATAAACTCATCAGTTGTCTTAATATGTTCAACATCAACCTTTGTACATTTCATAAAAAATGAGGCAACATTTTCAGGGTATTCAAAAGGATCAGTTGTTGGCCAGTTAGAAAAAGCCACCAGTTTCTGAGTTTTATACTTATCACTTTCATACTGAATAGTTCTATCACCAATTTCTGTAAGCATTACTTCAAAAGCTGAAGCATTATCAGATGAGTACATGTACTTACCCTCATATGAAAGATTATCATCGGCATATTTATGATCAGTATAGGCAACTGTTACATCTTCCCATTCAACACCCAGAATATAGCCGATTACCCACTTAGAAATATCCTTGTTATAGGTACCGCTCCCAGCTGATGCCATGGTTCCAAGAGAGATTTTCTTCTGGCCATGCACAACATCTATCATTGTCAGACAGTCTTCCAGAAACTTGTCTTTAAAATCAGCGTCATAAGCATCACGATGTGAATTCTGTATATAGTCATTAACCCATACACCATGTATCAGATAAAGAGGATCGTCATTATTTTCATTAAACTTATAGAAAGCGTTATAAAAAGTATCATTCTGCACAGTATAAATACGTAAAGTATTGGCTCCCATTTCCTTAATCTGTTTAAACCACCTGAGATATGTTTCTTCATCTATCTTAAAATCAGTAGACCATTCACCAGGAATACCGGAACCCATATTTACGCCCTTAATTTCAAAAACTTTATAGCCACTTCCATCATTCAGCAAAATCCTTTCACCATCGGTTTTTACGAAAGTACTTATTTCTTCATCGGGATTTAAATCAATATAAAAACCATAGCGATAAAAAAGAATATCACTAAGCAGAAACAATATAAGAACACTGGCAACAATAATAACAAATTTCTTCATATATCCTCTTTAATTCGCATCGGCATCAAACTTCTTATTCTTTGATCCTGCACAGTACTGTCTTAAGCTTCCAATGTTTTCATCCAGCCATACGCCTCTTACATGAATGAAATATTTCAGCTGGTCAATTGCTTCCTGAAAACTTTCAGAATTTCTACTGGATGGTTCAAGTGTTAAAGTGGCCTGATCTAAATCAAACATGTAACCCCATATATCAAAATTTCTGTCGACACTGTCTCCAAGAAAGGCTATAGTGTCGTCTATAAAACTGTACAGATACTCCTCGCTTAGAATCGTGTTCCTTAGGTATTCATACCTCGATATTATTTGCTCGACGAAATATTCATCTTTAATCAGCATGTTGTACCATAAACAGTTCTGAAAACTAAAACCATCAGTTTCAATTTTGCTTAAATAATTATCACAGGAATTGTTAAAATCCCATACAGCCAGTTTATATTTACCGTCAAAATCTTTATAAATATATGTTGACAGATTGCCTGCATCATAGTTACAGGTAAATTCATTTATGATAAAAAAGTCAACAAAGCTTTGAACATCAATTAAATTCTCATATCCATATTTGTCATTGTTATAATCATATGAATATATTGTTTTCTCAAACGCAGAAAAATCATCTATTATAGAAGTTCTCAGTTCATCATTCAGATTTTCGTTGCCGGGATATACAATATTCAGTATCATCTTATTTCGATATGTATAATTGCCGAATGTCTCGATGTTCTTGAATTCGGTATCGCTTCCTCTATCCAATCTTAAAAGATAACCAGTGAAAGTGTTATCTTTTTTATTGACCTTAAGTTGCAGTCTGTCTTCACCAGCGGTGATGTTTTCACACATAACATACAGTCCCTTATAGTCACCGTTAATATACACTTCACAGAATCTTACTTCCGGTGCATATTCCATGATCTGGCCCGCAATGTTATACCACATATAATTTCTGATTAGTGTTTTATCAAGAAAAGGACCATGCAGTACCCATTCATGATGTTCCCCCATGCCCATTACTGCCACACTGTTTTGTTCTCCATCTTCAGTCAAGAGTCTTACAGAATAGCCAAGTTTATCAAAAAACCTTGAAGAATTACCTCTAACATGAATTAATATTGAACTTTCAACTGCAGGTTCATCAGATAGATGATTATTATTATCCCTGCTGTCATAAATCGATATCTTTCCATCTATCTCATCTTCTCCATCTGGTCCAACGGTAAAGGAATCAGTGCCATCTGAATTATGGTATGCCTTACCAGGTATTTCTATACCACCAGTATCGATAACAACAATAGGTAAATGCGTGCATAATGCGTTATCACCATGCGTGCACTCTTCTTTCGATGCAGAGTCAAGATGCTGTATGTATCTGTCTTTCTTTATATCATCGGTCTTAAATATCAAAAGTGTCACTAAAATCGTGACACATGTAAGAAATACAGACAGTAAACCATACAGCTTATATTTCATCTGTCAGTTAGAAACCTCATCATTCTGTCTGACAATATTTACATATTCAATACCACCAATTTTATATATCTCATCAGTAATATTAATATTGTTCTTTTCTACCGATGACAACAGTTTTGAACTGAATTCATAAATAAATTCCACATTATCCGCATCACTGTTTCTGACTCTGAGTATAGCTTTGCGCTTTAACAGTCTGAATACCATACCCTGAATATCGTTCTGTTTAGACCGCTGTCCCCTGATTATAAGCAGCATTCTGTCATCGCTTTTAATAAGGCCAAAAATCAGAATAACCACAAAAGTCACAACTGAGCCCACAAGCGCTACAGTATAGTCGCCAACACCAGAACAGATGCCGACGATAATCGCCCAGAAAATATAGACGGTATCCCTTGAATCCTTGATAGCCGTTCTGAATCTGACGATAGATAAAGCACCGACCATGCCTAAAGACAGGGCAATATTATTTCCAATAACCGTCATAACCGTACCCGTCAATGTTGCCAGTATCACTAGTGATGCATTAAATTTCTTTGAATAAATGGTACCGGCATGACTTATCATATAGGAAACAAAAATCAGAAAGCCAAGAATTGCTGAAACAATTATATTCAGGCAAATCTGTTCAAAAGACAGATTCATACTGTTTTCAAATATGTTATATATTACATCCTTCATTCAAATTCTCCTTTTCTATAAATGGGTATTATAGGCATTGTGTCTGGCAAGATAATATTTGCTTACAGATATCTCGCTTGAATCAATACTATTAATCATATCTTTAATATAGCTTAACAGAAAGCCATTAAACTTAACTTCCATCACTACATTATACAAGTCCATTACCGGTGCAAGATTAAGCTTGTCGGAAAATATATCAAAATTACTTTCACTCGCTCTAATATTGGAATCAAAAGTAATACGGATATTATTTTCCTTTGCAATATAGGCCTTCCTGTCATATTCCACAACCGTACAGGGACGATAACATCTAGCCTTCATAAAGGCATAGATTTCTAAAGCAAATTCCTCTTGTTTATATTTTAAGAGTACATCATAATTTCCCTTAATCAGTTCTAACGCATCTTCTTTAGAAACAGTCAGTGAACGTTTAAGCTGTCTGGCACCTTCTTTCTGTTTCATTTCCAGTTTTGCCTTTGAATCACCTGGACTATAGATTCTTAAACGTATCTTTCTTCTGTTTTCAATACCACTAAGCTTCTCGAAATAATCAGTATCATAAACAGTATCAAAATATAAGGATCTGACCTTATAGCCATTTACTCCATTATGCCTGTCTCCATGAAGCAGTTTAGACAAATAAGAATCTTTACACTTATACTCTGGATACGATAATAAAAATTTCTTTTCTTCTCTGAATACTTTAAGCATATCATTTAAAATTATAATTTATCTATCTGATCAATACAATTTTAACGCAAATAGAATCTGTCTGAAACAGATTCTATTCATTTATTATTCTTTCTTCCAGATAATAGCCCTTGCCCTGACACTTTTCACAAGACGAATGAGAGTCAATGCAAATGCATTCAGCTATGCCTGTATTATGACAGAACTCACAATCTACAATGCCAGACCCTTCGCAAGCCAGACAGGTTTCTCCTTCGTATATGCCACTTCCCTCACAGTTCTGACAGGTTTTAACTCCATCATGACACCAGATATCCGGAC
>JBJFHC010000037.1:0-5491 GCA_051893275.1 Erysipelotrichaceae bacterium
GTCAGTAAGCTTCTTCCAGCCATCCGAGTCGTTTTCTGCAAGACCCTCTTCGATAGAAGTTATAGGATACTTTTCGCACCATTCAGCAAGCATGTCGATCATTTCATCAGTAGTCTTCTTGCCCTGACCAGACTTAGCTAAGTTATAAACACCTTGACCCTCGTAGAATTCAGATGAAGCAACGTCCATACAGATCGAAATATCCTTACCAGGAACATATCCAGCCTGCTCAATAGCTTCAACGATCAGCTTAAGAGGCTCTTCATTACCTTCTACACAAGAAGGAGCGAAACCACCTTCATCACCTACGTTAGTATTGTAGCCCTTTGACTTTAATACTTTTCTTAAAGTGTGGAAAGTTTCAGCACACCATCTAACTGCTTCCTTGAAGTTAGGAGCACCCAGAGGGAAAATCATGAATTCCTGGAAGTCAACAGTAGAGTCAGCATGTGAACCACCGTTTAATACATTCATCATAGGAACTGGTAAAGTCTTACCATTAACACCACCTAAATACTTGTAAAGTGGCATACCATAGAAATCAGCTGCAGCTCTGGCACAAGCTAAAGATACACCTAAAGTAGCGTTAGCACCTAAGTTAGACTTGAATGGAGTACCATCTAATTCAAGCATAACCTTATCGATTGCAGGCTGATCAGTTACATCCATACCTAATACTGCAGGTGCGATAATTTCGTTAACGTTCTTAACAGCCTTTAAAGTACCCTTACCTAAGAAACGAGACTTGTCACCATCTCTTAATTCTAATGCTTCTCTTTCACCTGTAGAAGCACCTGAAGGTACCATAGCTCTACCAAAAGCACCAGATTCAGTAGTTACTTCTACTTCAACTGTTGGGTTACCACGAGAGTCAATTACTTCTCTAGCATAAACATCAATAATTCCAGGCATTTATTTACTTCCTCCTTATACCTATTCTTATTTACTTAGTAGCATCGATAATGGCCTTGAAAGAATCAACCTTTAATGATGCACCACCAATTAAGGCACCATCAATATCTTCCTCAGCCATATAAGCTGCGATGTTCTCTGGTTTTACAGAACCGCCGTACTGAATTCTAACTTCATCAGCTGCATCACCATACATAGATCTGATAACGTCTCTTACCATCTTGCAGCAGTTCTCAGCGATTTCCTTAGTAGCTGACTTGCCAGTACCGATAGCCCAGATTGGCTCATAGGCAACAACAACCTTGGCAACCTGTTCAGCAGTCAGATTAGCTAAACCAGCCTTAATCTGTCCGCCAACCTTTTCTTCAGTCTTGCCGGCATCAAATTCTTCAGCTGTTTCACCACAGCACATAATAGGTGTCATACCAGCTTCAAGAAGCTTAATAACCTTCTTGTTTACAGCCTCATCAGTCTCACCAAAGTATTCTCTTCTCTCTGAGTGACCGATAATGCAGTGAGTTACACCCAGTTCCTGCAGCATAGGAATAGAAACTTCACCAGTGAAAGCGCCATTATTTTCAAAGTGGCAGTTTTCAGCAGCGATAACTAAGTTCTTAGCATTCTCTGTGCAGGCAGCAAGTGCTGTAAATGGTGCACCGATACCATAAGTACAGGCATCGATACCTTCAACATATGGATCAACAGCGCTCATGAATTCTTTTGCATCAGCAACTGTCTTATTCATCTTCCAGTTTCCAACGATAATTGGTTTTCTCATTTCTTATTTACCCCTTATTTATCTGCGATTACATCTACACCTGGTAAACCGTTACCCTCTAAGAATTCAAGAGAAGCACCGCCACCTGTAGAAACATGTGATACCTTATCAGCATAGCCTAACTGCTTGATAGCTGCAGCTGAGTCACCACCACCGATAATAGTAGTACCATCACACTCTGCAAGAGCCTTGGCAACTTCGTTTGTACCCTTAGCCAGTGTAGGATTTTCGAATACACCCATTGGTCCATTCCATACAACAGTCTTGGCAGCCTTTACTTCAGCAGCAAACAGTTCTGCAGTCTTTGGACCGATATCTAAGCCCTGCTTATCAGCTGGGATCTTATCTGAATCAACAACTTCTGTCTCAACTGGTGCATCAATTGGATCAGGGAATGAAGTACAAACAACTGTATCGATAGGTAATAAAAGCTTCTTGCCCATCTTCTCAGCCTTTTCAATCATTTCCTTACAGTAGTCCAGCTTCTCATCATCAACTAAAGATGTACCAATTTCATAACCCTTAGCCTTTAAGAAAGTATAAGCCATACCACCACCGATAATTAATGTATCGCACTTATTTAATAAGTTGTCGATAACCTTTAGCTTATCAGCTACCTTGGCACCACCAAGAATACCTACAAATGGTCTTACTGGATTTTCAACAGCGTCACCTAAGAACTTCAGTTCCTTTTCAACCAGATAGCCAGTTGCGTTAGGCAGGATTGATGGAATACCTACAGTTGAAGCATGAGCTCTGTGCACTGAACCAAATGCATCAATTACAAACAGATCACCTAAAGAAGCCCAGTATTTAGCCAGTTCAGGATCGTTCTTTGACTCACCCTTTTCATAACGAGTGTTCTGCATTAAAAGAACCTGACCATCCTCTAAAGCTGCAACTGCATTTTCCAGTTCTTCGCCACGAGTAGCGTTCACAAATACTACCTTAGTTTCAGGCAGATATTCAGCCAGCTTCTTGGCAACGATAGACATATCGTTCTTCTTTTTGGCAGCTTCGATTTCTTCAGGAGTCTTCTTATAGTCAACCTTTCCTAAATGTGACATCAGGATTGTCTTGGCACCATTCTCTACCAGATACTTAATAGTAGGAAGAGCGGCAACAATTCTGTTGTCATCGGTGATTACTTCACCTTTGTGAGGCACATTAAAGTCAACTCTGACGATGACTTTCTTGCCTTTAACATCTAAATCAGATACTAATCTTTTTGCCATTTTTGTTTTCCTCCATAGACATTTAAATTATAGCATTTATTAGCTTTTTTCAATTAAAAACTTAAACAAATCAACAATTTCACAAAAAAAGAAAATCAGTTTCCTGACTCTTCTTCCTTAACTTCATTTTCCTTATTTAAAGACTGAGCCTCCTCAAAAGCCTTCTGCTTAGCCTCAAACTCCTCCAGCTTATCTGCAAACTCCTTTTCAGCCTTCTTTAAATCAGCAAGCACCTCATCTAAACTTCTCATAAATCAGATTTTAACATAAAATAAAGTCATGTATATCAAAGAAGAATGCACAAATACTATTGTCATCGAAAAATCAAGATTCATAACCTACCTTGAATACTGTGAGAACGAAGAACAGTACAAAGAATACCTCAAATCCATCAAAAAGAAACACTATGATGCCACCCATGTCTGTTCCGCCTTCTTGGGCAAAGATGCCAGAAGAAGCTCAGATGATGGCGAACCCTCAGGTACAGCCGGTGTACCAATGCTGTCGTGTTTAGATAAACATGGCATGGAAAACACTGCTGCCTTTGTGGTACGCTACTTTGGTGGCATAAAGCTTGGGGCTGGTGGCTTGATTCGAGCCTATTCCTCATCGGTATCTGAAGCTATCAAACATGCCGATCTTGTAGAAGACATAATATTCAATCAGTATACTATTACTTTAAACTACGAAACAGCCAACCGTATTGACTATCTCTTAAATAAAGAATGTGAAGAAGTGCAAACCGAATACTCCGAAAACGTAAAATACACCTTTGCGACCAATGATGAAAAAGTATTAAACCGGATAGAAGAACTCACCTCAGGACAAAAAGCCCTTTTTATAACTACCAAAGCCATACAGATAAGTGTAAAATAAAGCTATGAAATTTCTAAACTACATAAATGAACATATTATTATCTATCTATATATAATAGCCATAATAATTCTTATAGCCTTTTCATTAAGACTCTATAAAGAAATAAAAAATACCCTGAAAGAAATAAAAATCTTCAAAACCCAGGGTGAAAAAATAAAGACTCAGCTTAATCTCATAAACGAAAAAACAGCTAAAATAAAATACACAACGACAAATTCGCTGCCACTGTTTATTCAGATTACACTTGTCATTAACTTTATAAAGTCCCTTTTCTCAAAGAAAACCAGAAAAAGAAAAGACTTTGTAAGAAAAACATCTGAGGTTGTAAGTGCCATCAGTCCATTAATTAACATGATGAAATAAGGTTCTTAAGAACCTTTTAAAAAGGAGAAAAACATGCATACATTTGAAAACGACTACTCAGAAGGTGCGGCCAGAGAAATACTGGATGCCCTTTATAACACTTCATTAGAAGAAAGAAGAGGCTATGGCACAGACGGGCATTGCGCAAATGCGGCCAGTCTCATTAAAAAAGAAATAAAAGATGAAAACGTTGATATCCACTTCATACCAGGTGGCACACCCTGCAATACACTCGCCTGTTCTCTGATTAAGCCATATGAAGCTATTATTTCAGCCGATTCTGGCCACATCAATGTCCATGAAACCGGAGCCATTGAACATACTGGCCACAAAATTATTGAAGTACCAAATGTTAACGGCAAACTGACAGTCGAAGAAATAGAAAAAGTAATGATAAAACATACAGATGAACATATGGTTAAACCAAAACTGCTGTTTATCTCCAATCCAAGTGAATTTGGTACTATCTACTCTAAAGAAGAACTTATCAAATTAAGAGAAACAGCTGATAAATATAATCTTTATCTATATATGGATGGCGCTAGACTTGGCTCAGCCTTAACTTCTTCAATGAATGACCTGACTATGGAAGATATCAATAAACTATGTGACCTTTTCTATATCGGTGGAACCAAGAATGGTGCACTGTATGGTGAAGCCATGGTTATCTCCAATGATGAGCTTAAACCTTGTTTCCGCTATCTGCTTAAACAGGAAGGTTTCATGATGGCCAAGGCCTCTATCATGGGTATTACTTTTGAAGAATTCTTTAAAGAAGATCTCTATTATCGTTTAGCCAAGCATGCCAACATGATGGCCTATCAGCTCAAACACGCCTTCAAGACCCATGGCATAAAGGAATATATGGAATCCTATACCAATCAGCTGTTTGTCATTATGGATAACGAACTATACAGCAGGATTAAGGAAAAATACATTATCTCCTTCTGGGATAAGTATGATGATAGCCACTCCATAGTCCGCTTTGTCACCTCCTGGGCAACAAAACAGGAAAAAGTTGATGAATTCATTAAAGATCTGGAAAGATTTACAGCCTCTAAATAAGAGGCTGTTTTCTTTCTTAAATCTCATTAATTACCTTTTGGCCAAATAAAAAATAGTCCTCATATCTTCGAATTTTTGCGGACTATTTTTTACCAATAAAATCCAGAGATGACTTTATAATCACCAAATATATCATTATACACATTTAATGAGAATGGATATCGTAATTATGATAAAATATATCTGCAGCCACTTCAGGTAATATATCTGAAGCTTAAAGGTTAAGGGCTATGCTCTGGAACGGTTTCGTACCAGGGTGCC
>JBJFHC010000038.1:0-22022 GCA_051893275.1 Erysipelotrichaceae bacterium
GTACTTTGTTCTGTTTAAATAATGATTTTCTGATGGTTCTGCCTATGAGGTTATGAACTATTATTATCAGTAATAATATGATTAGTATTGAGATAATAAATCTTAATACCGATGAATCAATAAATGAGAAAAGTGCTTCCAGTTTTCTTAAGAAGACAACGGAGAAGAAGATAATGATAATGACAATATATTCTGACAGTTTCCAGAGATGTTCTGATGTTTTGTCTTTGAATACAGTAGTGTAGTTTTTGTTTCTGTAGACAAACTTGTTGTCAAATGATGCAATTGTATTGCATGCCTTATTGAATAATTCCTGCTGTTCCATATATTTATAGTAACAGAAATGGACTAAAAGTGTTTAAAAGTAGTTAAAACAAGGGACATCATTAATAATAATGTTTAATTGTAGTGATAAAATTGTGATTATGAAAAAGATTGCGATATTAGGATATGGAACCGTTGGAAAACAGGTATATGAACAGATTAAGGATAAAGCTGAGGTAGTTAAGATACTGGATGTAAGGATGAAGGGGGATTTGTTTACTGACAGTATTGATGAACTGTTAAGTTTTGATATTGATACAGTATTTGAGTGTCTTCCAAATATTGAGATAGCTTATGAATATCAGAAGAAGGTGCTTGAAAAGGGTATTGATCTGATCAGTTCTAATAAGGCTATTGTGAAGAAGCATTATGAGGAATTGGTTAAATTAAGTAATGAATATAACTGTCATTTTTCTTTTGAGGCAGCTGTTGGTGGTGGTATTCCAAATCTTCATACACTACTCGATATGAAGAAGCATGATGAGATTATTTATGTTAAGGGAATAATGAATGGCACTACCAACTATATTCTGGATAATGTATTTAATAAGGGTATGAGTTATGAGACAGCTTTAAATAAGGCTATTGAGCTTGGCTATGCTGAGGCTGATTATTCCAGTGATGTGGATGGTGTGGATGTGGCCTATAAGATTGCGCTTAGTTTATCTTTAGCCTATGACTGTAATGTGGATACTAAGGATATGCAGATATTTGGAATCAGGTATCTGGATGACAGGGCTATTGAATATGCAAAGAGTAATGGCTATGTGATTAAGTTAATTGGCTATGGTGATAAGAATAATGCCTATGTGCTTCCAAGATTTATAAAGAAGGAAGAGGTTATGGCTTCTATTCCAATGAATTATAACTGTATAGAAATAGGTTCTAAGAATCAGGAGAGTATTAAGCTTATTGGTCAGGGAGCAGGTGGTGTTCCTACGGCTGATGCTTTAGTTAGTGATTACTGTCGTCCATTTGATAGTTTGAGTATTGATAATAATTTAGTTATTAATAATGATATGGTATGTAAGGTCTACATTGATGGTGAGATATCTGAAATGAAGATATGTGATATTGAGAAAAGGGATTGTTTTATAGGTATAGTTGAATGATAAAGGTCTGTAAGTTTGGGGGATCTTCGGTAGCTGATGCAGGTCAGTTTGCGAAGATTAAGAATATTATAAAGAGTGATAAGGCACGTAAGTTTGTGGTCGTATCAGCTGTAGGCAAGGCTAATAAGGATGATCATAAGATTACTGATCTGCTCTATGTGCTTTATTCGCATGTTAAGTATGGTGTTGACTATGAGTCTATTCTGAAGATAGTTGAGGATAAGTATAATGCCATTAAGAATGAGCTTGGTTTAGGCGTTGATCTTGAAGCTGAGTTTAATGAAATAAGGAAGAATCTGAATAAGCACTGTGATGTGGATTATGTGGTTTCCCGTGGTGAGTATTTGAGTGCTAAACTGATGGCTGATTATCTGGGTGGTATTTTTGTGGATGCCAAGGATGTTATTTTCTTTGGCTATGACAATAAGTTCTATTTTGACAAGATTGAGAAGGCTTTAGAGAAATATGAGGGAAGCGATAAAGTAATTGTAGTTCCTGGTTTCTATGGAAGTCTTCCAAATGGCAAGATAAGATGCATGTCACGTGGCGGTTCAGATATTACTGGTGCGGTAATTGCCAATGTGGTGAATGCTTCGGTATATGAAAACTTTACCGATGTTTCCGGTATCATGGTAGCCGATCCAAGAATTGTGGATAAGCCAGTATCAGTTAAGCGTATTACTTATGCTGAGTTAAGAGAGATGTCTTATATGGGCGCTTCCGTTCTTCATGATGAGGCTATTTTCCCGGTTAAGGCTAAGAATATTCCGCTTAATATTTTAAATACCAACGATCCTTCTCATCCTGGTACGATGATTATGGAATCTTGTGATGAGTATGATGAAAAAGAGGAACCGCTGGTTATTTCGGGTATTACCGGCAAGAAGGGTTTTTCTTCCATATTTATTGCCAAGAGTCATATTGCCTCTGAGGTTGGTGTACTGAAGGAGGCACTGGATGTTATATCTAAATATAATATTTCGGTTGAATCAGTTGCGACCGGTATTGATTCTTTCTCAATAGTTGTGGAAAGTGAGAAGGTAGAAAATGATCTTTATGATCTGATGAATAATCTTGGTAAAGCTCTGGAGACTGATAATATTACTATTGAGGATAATATGGCAATGGTTGCGATTGTTGGCCGTAAGCTTAAGAATTATAAGGGTTTTTCTGGTAAGCTGTTTTCTACTTTAGGAAGAAATGATATTAATATTAAGCTGATTTCCCAGACTTCTGATGAGATAAGTATTATTCTGGGTGTTGATGAGAAGGATTTTGAGAAGACTATTAATGTAGTATATAAGGAATTTATAAGATGAAGATAGGAATTTTGGGAGCCAGCGGTGTAGTTGGCAGACAGATGATTCAGTGTTTAGAAGAGAGAAAGATTCAGGTAGATGAGTTAAGACTGTTTGCACATTCTTCTATTGGTCAGTCTATTTCTTTTAATGGCAGGGATATTGTGATTACAGTTCCTGATTTTGAAGGTCTGGATTATGTTCTTGGTGCAGCTTCTAATGCGGTAGCCAAACAGTATAAGGATGAGATTGTGAAGGCCGGTGCCGTTTTTATTGATAATTCATCAGCTTTCAGGCAGTGTGATGATGTACCTCTGGTTGTGCCGGAGATAAATGGCGATGATGCACTGGATAATCATGGAGTAATTGCCAATCCTAACTGTTCAACCATTATTACTTTAATGGCTGTTAAGGCAATTAATGAGTTATCACCAATCAAGGCTATGGTAGCTTCTACCTATCAGGCAGTTTCTGGTGCCGGTATTAATGGTTTAAGGGCTCTGGAATCTGAGGTTGATCAGTATGTTAAGAATGGTGAAATCACTGATTTCAATGGTCAGTTTGATCATCAGATTGCGTTTAATCTTTTACCTAAGATCGGTTCATTTTTAGATAATGAGTATTCTACTGAAGAGATGAAGATGGAAAATGAGGGCAGGAAGATTATGCATCTTCCAGATCTTAAGGTTACCTGTACCTGTGTCAGAGTACCGGTATTAAGATCACATTCTATTTCCGTATCTGTTTCTACGGAAAGGGATTTAAGTGTAGAAGAAGTTAAGGAAGCTATGCGCCACTCTAAGGATGTGGTATATAGGGAGTTCCCTGAATATCCTATGCCTTTAGATTCAACTGATAATGATCTTACTTATGTTGGACGTATCAGAAAAGATAGAGTACTGGAGAATGGTATTGCGCTGTTCTGTTCAGGTGACCAGATCAGAAAGGGTGCAGCTACCAATGCAGTACAGATAATGGAATATATCGAGGAACATGGAAAGCGTTAAAGTCATCACTGTTGATGAGTTTAAGAAAGTGAATCTTTAAGAAACTAAAGAAAAATTTTTAAAAGGATGAGATTTCTCATCTTTTTCTTTACCTTCATAATGTTCCTTAAATCTGCAAGATACTGCTCCTGCAGTTTTTTATGACCAGTAGACCTGTTATTTGCTTAATTGCCTTCTAAGTTCTATCAGCTTTAAAATATAAGTCATGAGAGAAATATGTTAACAATAATTAGAATTTGTCAGACAGTGTCTGACAAATTGGCCTGGTTATAATTTTGTGAGTTATTTAAAATTGGTGAATTGAAAAATAACTATTTAAGCAAAAGCATATGTGAAAATTGAATTGGCTTTAGGAAGACAAATTGTATTTCACAAACGATATATGTATAAAGAAAAGGTATCATTTTACTGATCGTCTTTTTCTTTTCCTTCATAATGTTCCTTAAATCTTCCGCCATAGATGCTGTGCTTATAGTTCAGGGCGATAAGGATAAAGTATACCGCAACACCAAGTACTGCCAGATAGATTAAGGCGTCAGTGATGGCAATTCTGTTTAGGGCCCATAGTCCTATTATTATAGCTGCGACTATTACGGTTAAAATGATTACGACAATGTTTTTCTTGTACATGATATGTCCTCCTGTATCTTTATTGTAGCTATGTGTTCTATAGAAGGCTATCGACTTGTGGTTGAATGGTGTTTAATCCAGTTTTAACTCGGTTTAATTTTTTAACTCAAGTTTAACTCGAAATATATTAGTTAATTAGATATAATTAAGCTGTAAATAGGAGCAAATTTTATGAGAAGTATCCCTTTGAAAGAAGACTTAATAACGGAATTTAAAAGTGATGTTAAAAGATATCCTGATGGAGAACTTATTGATGAGATTGTTTCCATGGCCAATACGATGGGTGGCTTTCTTTACCTGGGTGTTGAAGACAATGGGGATATCAGTGGTGTTCATGAAAAACATGAAGATACTATTGGGCTTATGGTACTCATTGCGAATAACACAGTGCCTTCTTTATCTGTCAGGGCAGATATTCTGAATGAGGATGGAAAGAATGTTTTGTGTATTGAGATACCAAAAAGCCGAACAGTTGTCTCTACATCGGCTGGAAAGATGCTGAGGCGCCGTTTAAAGTCTGATGGAACACCAGAAAGTGTTCCGATGTATTCCTATGAAATTGTCACCAGACTTTCGCAGCTTGGCCTTCTGGATTATTCTTCAGGACCACTGGCGGGGACAACGATTGATGACCTTGATCCAAACGAAAGAATAAGGCTTAGAAACTACATTCATAATACTCCAGGTGGTGAGAAGAATCTTCTGGGTTTGCAGGATGATGAACTTGACAGGGCGCTTCATATTGTGACTGATGTTGATGGTGTAACCTATCCAACTTTGACAGGTATGCTACTCATTGGCAAGGAACACCGAATAAAGGAACTGGTACCAACACATAAAGCATCATTTCAGGTACTGGAGGGTACCAGGATACGTGTTAGCCTGGAAAGTTCAGCTCCTGTTTTGAAACTTGTTGATAGTTTTGAGACATATATGGATGCCTGGAATCCAGAAAGAGAAATCGAAATTGGTTTTAAGAGAACGCCGATTCCCGAATTTGACAAAGCCGCCTATAGAGAGGGTCTTATTAATGCCTTCTGTCATAGAGATTATACAGTTTTAGGCAGCGTCAGAGTTTTAATAGATGATGATGGTTTGACAATTAACAGTCCGGGTGGTTTTATTGATGGAGTTACCATGGATAATCTTCTGACTGTAGAGCCGCATGGCAAAAATCCGGCACTGACAGATGCGTTAAAAAGAATTGGACTGGCTGAGAAAACCGGCAGAGGAATTGACAGGATTTATGAGGGTTCTATAATATATGGCCGTACATGGCCTGATTATAGTGAATCTACAGGGAATAATGTCAGACTCTATATTCCAAGATGTAAAGCGGATGAATCATTCATCGAATTTGTATCAGATATAAAGAAGGAAACAAACAGGTCTTTATCAATTTATGCACTGATGATACTTTCAATTTTAAGAAAAGAAGGAAGTACTGGTTTTCAAAGGCTTATGAATATAACTCATTTAAGCCAGGCCAGGCTCAGAAACAATCTTTCTCTTTTAATCAGTGAGGATATTGTGGTGGAAGATGGTTTTGGAGATTACTGTATCTACAGGCTTAAAAATGAGGTTTGTGATAATAATGGCTGGTACAGCTATAAAGAGGTTTCACATGCTGAAATAATATTGAACTATGCAAGAAGTCATGATGGTACTGTCACAAAACAGGATGTGGCAAAGCTTTTAAGGCTTACACCAGATCAGGCATACAGCGAAATAAAGAAGCTTGTTGCGCAGGGCAAGCTTTACAGATATTGTGGTGGAAAGTATACAAAATATCGTTTATCCGGGGATTTGCGTGATATTTGACAGTTTATATATGGGGATTTGCGTATAAAGCAACTGTTTTTCAACGAGGATTTTCGGAAAAATGGATGGGAATAAGGGATAAGCTATCTTCCGGTTTATATGGTGCCTTTTCTTTGAAGCACTAAAATGGCAGGTACATTGTAATAGTGCCTGCCTGTTTTGAAATATTTATTAATAAATTACTGCATCAGAGACTTTATTTTTATCCAGTTTCCTTCCTTGAGGTTTACGCTTTTCCTGTCGGCAATGCATTTGCCTTTACCGGATATTACACTATAGATTTCCTCATTCTTTTATTAAGAGTATTGATGCTGATTTCAGTACCAGTGAGTTTAAGTGTGTCATGCAGTTGAGATCTTCCATCTAATGTGATAATGGTTTGGCTGATATGGGAAAAGAGTTTTTCCCGGTTATTGATTTCCTGGCTTATAAGTCGATATTGAAGTAGTCTGTAAAGTCCTGGAAGATTTCGGGATATCTGGTTACGGCGGAAACCAGGTATTCTTTGAGATCTTCTTTTTTCATTCTGGAAATAATCTTTTCGATATTATTCTGTGATTTTAAAGTATAGGCATAAATAACGGCTGCCATATGTTTACAGTTATGTCCACCTTCGGCATAGGGACAGTCACACTCCATATCGATGATGTCTGGTCCATCATGTTCGATAGTTACATCATACATTCTGGTGCCTTCTACTCTGGCGGTGATTATGCCATCTTTGTCTTTTAGTTTAGTTACAGCGTTGTCGATAAAGTAATAATATCCTCTGTCTAGTATATGAGGTGCAAAGAGTTTTTTGAAATGCATAGATTTACTCCTTTATAAGATCTTTAATGGTTTTGTTGCCATAGTAGTTTTTTAAAAGTTCGTAGCTTTCTTTCCACATGGCTACAGTTGGACATTTTTCTTTTCTGGGACAGTCTTTGGCATCTTTTTTAAGGCATTCAACCGGTGCCAGAGTTTCTTCGGTCAGTTCCAGTATTTCCAGTATGGTATATTCTTCGGGCTTTCTTTTAAGCCTGTAGCCGCCACCTTTGCCATGGACTGAGTCAATGATGTTTCCTTTTACCAGCAGCAGCATTATTTTTTCCATATATTTGAGGGATATTTCCTGTCTTGCTGCTATTTCTGGTAAAGATATGTACTGTTCATGACCGTTGTTGATGGCCATATCGCATAAAACTCTGACGGCATAGCGTCCTTTTGTGGATATTAACATGTTTTTCTCCTTTTACCTACTTGCATGATAGGGAAATAGTGCTATAATTAGTTCAACCTATCATGGAGGTGGGTATATGAAGAATTATAAGGCATTTTTTCGATGTTGAATATCCAGTTTATTAAATTATTGAATTAAAGTTTTTATGTTGGATAAGCAAAGGAGAAAATAAAATGTCAAAAATATATAAAACAGCTGATGAATTAATTGGAAAGACCCCATTACTGGAACTTAGTCATATTGAGGATGAATTTAAACTGGAAGCTAAAATTATTGCCAAGGTGGAATACTTTAATCCAGCCGGATCAGTTAAAGATAGGATTGCCAAGAAGATGATAGATGAGGCAATCAAGGAAGGCAAGATTAATAAGGATACCGTTCTTATTGAACCTACATCAGGCAATACCGGTATTGGTCTGGCATCGGTGGCTGCTGCCAAGGGCTTAAAGCTGATTGTAACGATGCCCGAGACCATGTCGGTTGAAAGAAGAAATATTATGAAGGCCTATGGTGCTGAGATTGTATTAACTGAAGGTGCCAGGGGTATGAAGGGTGCCATTGAGAAGGCTAATGAGCTGGCAAAGGAATATGATAATTCCTTTATTCCTGGTCAGTTTGATAATCCAAATAACCCTAAGGTTCATTTTGAGACTACAGGTCCTGAGATTTATGAAGATACAGATGGTAAGGTTGATATCTTTGTGGCAGGTGTAGGTACTGGTGGTACGATTACTGGTGTTGGTACATATCTGAAGTCTAAGAATAAGGATATAGAGGTTGTAGCCGTTGAACCAGAAAGCTCTCCAGTATTGTCAGAAGGCAAGTCTGGTCCACATAAGATTCAGGGTATTGGTGCCGGTTTTGTACCTAAGGTTCTGGATACTTCTATATATGATGAAATTATCAGGGTATCAAATGAGGATGCCTTTGCGACAGGCAAGTTAATCGGCAAGAAGGAGGGAATACTGGTTGGTATTTCTTCCGGTGCAGCCGTATTTGCCGCAATACAGTTGGCTAAGAAAGAAGAGAACAAAGGTAAGAATATTGTCGTTCTTCTTCCCGATACTGGCGATAGATATTTATCAACACCAATGTTCAGCGAGTAGTCTTCTTTTAGGCATAAAAAATATGGAGGTTCAGATTTCCATATTTTTTTGCATCTTTTTTCTTACATAGATATAAAGAATCAGATGAAGGGTAATTGTAATAATCCAGCTCAAGGGATAAACAATATAGACCATATCCTGGGTATGATAGATTTTAAATACCGTAGCCAGCCATACCAGTCTGAAGGCACATGATCCCAATAATGAATTAATCATTGGGATTAAGGAGTAGCCCATGCCTCTTAAACAGCCACATAGTACATCCATGGTTCCACAAAGGAAATATATTTTTCCGATATAAGATAATCTGATTATGCCAGCTGATATAACTTCTGGGTCACTTGAATAAATGGAAAGGAATATATCGCCAAAATACCAAAGTCCAATACCTAATACTGCACCGGTAACCAGCACACAGCCAAGACAGGTAAAGAGTATTGGTGTAAGTCTTTCATATTTCTTCGCTCCCAGATTCTGCGAGGTAAAGGAAATTGCGGATTGGTAGAAGGTATTCATTGCCACATAGACAAAACCTTCAAGATTAGAGGCCGCCCCATTTCCTGCCATTACTATCTTGCCGAAGGAATTGATAGAGGACTGGACTGTTACATTGGAAAGGGCAAAGACAGTACCCTGAATACCAGCTGGTAATCCAATTACCAGAATCTGTTTAAATTCAGCGACGTCAAAGGTCATTTCTTTAAGTGAGATGCCAAAGGGGTATTTTTCCCTCATCAGGCATATCATTATTAATATGGCTGAGATATATTGGGAAATAATAGTAGCCAGGGCTACACCGGCAACAGACATTTTTAATATTATTACAAATATCAGATTGAGTATTACATTAATAACACCAGACAGAGTAAGGAATTTTAATGGCCTTTGGGTATCACCCTGGGCTCTTAAGATGGCTGAACCATAGTTATAGAGCATCATGGCAATAGTGCCCAGGAAATATATTTTAAGATATAGGGCACTTAAATCAATGACATCATCTGGTGAACCCATCAGCTGAAGCATGGTCTTACAGAAAAGAAAGCCTATAACTGTAACAATTACTCCACCGACTAAGGAAATAATTATTGAAGTGGATACTGATCTGTAGGTTTTATCAAAGTCTCTTTCACCTATATGTTTGGCAACTACTACATTGACACCGATTGATAAGCCAATAAACAGCTGGGTTATCAGGTTGATTAAAGCAGTAGTGGAGCTTACAGCCGCTAAAGCTTCAGATCCGGCAAATTTGCCGACAACCACAACATCAGCCGCATTGAACAACAGCTGCAGCACGCTGGAAGCCATTAGAGGCAAAGAAAAAATAAGTATTTTAGGAAGCAGTCTTCCTTCGGCCATATCTAACTGGTAGCGTTTATTCATGGTTTCTATTATAGGCCTCATTAAGAGAAAATGGTATGCGTTTTATGAATAAAAGTTTACGGAATATTTAGTTTAATTTTACAAATATTTAGTTTAATTGATGAAATTGTTAGTGTGATTTGAATTTTGTTAGTATAAATATAGATTCAGTTAGTATAAATAAACAAACACTTAGTTAAAATTAAGTAAGTGTTTGTTAAATTATGTGAACACTTTGTACAGACAACAGCTATATGACAGGCATGGCAAAAGGCTCATCGGTTTTGGTGCTGATGATTTTTTTGAAAAATTTTGTTTTAAATCCTGATAAGCAGTTCAACTGGTGTGAAAGCCGGAATTTTACTTTTTGTGAAGTCTTTTATATTTCTGGTGATTATGAAATCAGCATGCATGCGTTGTGCCGTTGCAGGCTGTATCGCATCTTTATAATCATTCCATTGCATTCTGGCTGCCTGTTGAATATCTGAAATGCATAAATCAGTAAACTCGAATATCATGGAAAGCTGATTCAGAACTTCTTCGATCTTTTGTGGATCCATTTTTATCGCATTATGTACACAATGTGTGCTATGGTTAATGATGAGATATTTTTCCTGTTTCACACAGTTTCCATACTAGAGATGAATCTTTTACAAATTCCTGCCGTTTCATTAGAACATCTAACAGTACATTGGTATCAATCAATAGAACCATGCTTTTCTAAGAGCCTTTCTGCTTTGATATCGTCCAGGCTATACTTGTTTTTGATGATGCCTGTAAGAGAATCGGTGAGATAAGAAAAGACAGTGTTTTTTGGGACAAGGCGGCAAATTTCTTTACTGTTCTTTGTCACAATGACTTTTTATCCATTCATCACAAGATTCAGATACTTTCCAAAATTATTTTGCATTTGAGTTGTGTGTGGCTGTAGTCGCAATCATAGAATATCTCCTTTAGCTAATTAATCAATGGAAATCCAAAATACATGAAGTAAACTACATAATAACTTCTGGTATTTTGGTGATATATCTAGTATTGAATTAAAAATATGTGGATAATATAATGCATCTTGGTATGAGGGATGCATATGATTCAAATCGCAGTATGTGATGACAACATAGTTCAGGTAAGAAAAATAGAGAGTCTCCTTGAGAAATACTTTTCAGAGGAAAAACTCCCGCATGAACTGTTTTCTTATACTGACAGCTCACTGTTGGTGGAAGATAGTAAGAAATATAGTTTTGATATTGCCTTTCTGGATGTTGAAATGAAACCCATTAATGGCATTGAGACTGGCGAGTACCTTAGAAAAGCTATACCAAATATAATCCTGATTTATGTTTCTGGCTATATTGATTATTCTGTACAGGGATATAAGGTGCAGGCCTTCAGATATATTCTGAAGAGAGATCTGGATGCACTGTTTAAAGAAGACATGGATGCAGCGCTTCTGCAGTACAGGAGGATTAATGATTGTTTTACATATAAAAAGGATGGAGAAACAGTTCGGATAGCTTACAGAGATATCCTTTATCTTATGAGCAGTGAACGAAAGGTAACGGTTTATACTGATAATGGAGAAACAGATACTTTTTATGCCAAGCTTGATGATCTGGAGAAACGGTTTGAATATCATAACTTTCTTAGAGTTCAGCAAAGCTATCTGGTTAATTTAAAATATGCATTAAAGCTCAGTAACTATAATATTTATTTAAGAAATAATATAGTAATACCTGTCTCAAAAAGAAATTATCAGCAGTTAAGGCTTAAATATACGGAAATGAAAGGCAGAATGTAATGGAATATATTGTCAGTATCTGTGCAATAACTCTGGATGTACTTTCATTGCTTAATCTGAGTGCTGTATTTTTATGTTATAGGAAATTTAAAAATAAATTAATTTTACCATCAATAATTATTGGTTATATTGCGTTTGAATATTTGCTTATTCGTACAATAAATATTTTAAATGGAACAAATTTAATTAAACTGCTGATGGTTATGCTGTGTAATGTGATATTTGTGAATGGTCTTTTTACTGGCAAAACAAGTGGCAAATTCTTTTCTTTATCAGTTTTCTATGTATTTTCAGCTATAGCTGATTATTTTTCGGCAGTGCTTGTTTCATTGCCTTTAAAGATAGCTTTGCCATTATCATATGTAAGTTTAGATGGCATTTATATTCTGCTGATTATTCCAAAGTTTGTTCTTTTTGTAGTAAGCTTCTTTATATGGCGTATCTGGCATAAGAAACATAATTTTGTTCATGTCTCCATGCTGGAATGGCTGCAGATGCTGATGTTTCCCGTCACTAGTTTTGTATTACTGATTGCGATTGCTTACTTTAACACAATGAGCGGAATACAGTCTTATCTTTATTCTTATCTAAGTATTGGAATTCTTGCATCAAATATATTTATTCTATTTATAATGGCCCGTCTCAGTGATGATAAGCAGATTAGACATGATAATGAAATGCTTTCACAGCAGTTAAAAATGAATATGGAAACCGTTGACACATTGACCACATCATATGATTCTCAAAGAAAAATGAATCATGATTTTAATAATCATCTGGAAACGATAAGGAGTCTAATAGCGGTTAAAGACTATGGTGTTGCAGCTGATTACATAGACAATATTAGAAACAGTGCGGTTCCAGTTTTAATGGTTAAAAGTAATAATTCCGCAATAGATGCAATCTTGAATTATAAGTATTCTCAGGCAACAGCCCAGGACATAGTAATGGATTTTAATATTAATGATCTTTCAGCTATACAACTTTCCAAGGAAGATGTGGTCTCAATGCTGGGCAATGTGCTGGATAACGCAATTGAGGCAGCGGCTAAATGTGGTAAGAATAAACGTATATCAGTGAAGATAAATAAAGGTGAAGAGGAAACTGTTATTTCTGTGCGTAATACAATATCAAAGCCTGTTGAAATAATTGATAATCATATCAAAAGTACTAAAGAAAACTTATTAGAACATGGATATGGCCTCAAAAATATTGAATCAATATTGAATAAATATGGTGCATCTTTTGTGCTCTCTGCAGATGATGAGTGGTTTAGTTTCTGTACAATTATTCCTAATGAATAGTATAGAAATAACTTATTACCCACTAATTATTACATCAAACATGCAAATTATTACATCATGGTTGTAAAGTGATTATTTGTCTATTACTATGTAAATGGAGAGCTCTTAAAATATTTTGGATAAAGTTTATGAAATGTAAAAATGTAATAATCGCAATTCTATTGTTATTAATATCTGGCTGTGTTAATAAACCAGAAATAAGTAAAAATGATTTTGTCATAATAAATAAGTCAAAGACATATTTATGTGAGATAACAGAAAATAATCTGAAAATAGTCGATACAGTTAAAACTGATAAGAATAATATGAATCTTCTATACATGAGTGACTATACACTTCAGGATGAAGATAATTATTATCTGTATACTACAACTTCATCAGACCTTAAAAATTATCTGCATGTTTTATCTAAAGAAGATTTATCTATAAAATCTATTGAAGCTGGTAATATACTTGCTGACTGTATAAGCGATGATGGATTATTTACTGTATCCAGTTCTTTAACAGAAATGAAGGTGAAGAAGTATTCGAAAGAATTAACACTTGAAGATGAGAAATTATTTTCATTTAATGGTTTAGATGTATACCCATGTTCAATGAATTATTATAAAGATAAGCTATATATAATATATGGATTAAATGATAGATACGGCGAGTATGGTAAAGTTGAAACATACATACTTATTTTAGATAATAATTTAACAGAAGTTGACCAGATAGATCTAAAACTAAATAATGGATCATATTTAGGAATGTTTATTTCAAACGACAAGATATATATGAGTCGTACCAACCAGGGTCTTAGTGAAAGTTATGAACCTGTTGGAACTAATGGAATAGATGTCTACGATCTGAAACAGGAAACTTTATCAAAAAATGCATATCTGCTGGATGAAAAATTTCCAATGAATATGAAATATGATGAGGTCAATAACTGCCTGCTGATTAGACATGAGCAGTATACACTTGGTTACCCATGTTATTCTATATTGAATTTAGATAATGGAAATGTAAGGACTATATATCCTGATATCAGTAATGAGCCCGACAATGTTATATATACCGAAATTAAAAATGGAAATTATTATTTCTTATGTACAAACAGTCTTCACATCTATTCATATGAAAATAACAGGATAGATAAAGTAGATATCTCATCTCTAGGAGACAAGAGGAAAAGTGGAATATTTTTCATGAATTGAATATTTATAGATTGTTTAGAACGGGGTTCTTTGCATTTGACCGGTATCTGTAAAATATTAGAAATAAGAATTTAAATCAAAACATGTTGGTATTCTAATTCTTATGATAAATGTGCATTTAGAAAGGAAATATATTGATGAATTATAAAAAATTAATCTTATTACTAATTTTATCTATATTTCTTTTAGGTGGCTGTGAACAGGATGAAAACCAGTATTTTAATAATCGAGATTCCGAATTTGTTCTGTTTGATAATAAATATTACTATTTATGCTCAGTAGATAATTCAAAAGAAAATATAGATATTAACGCAAAATTAAAAAGATCGAATGAAGTGGAAAACCTTGGATTTATTTATGAATATATATTCAGGGGATCAGAAAGATATTATTTAAAAACACAGACTAATAACAAATTAGAAACATATATACAGGTATTTTCTAAGGATGGAAAAGAAGAAAATACTGTTCAAATTAAAAGTAACTTTTACAGTGCCTGTGTTGATGATGATAAATTGTATACTGTAAGCAGCTATGTTGATGAAAATCCCTATCTGGTGCTGGAAGTATTTGATTATAGTCTATCCATGATTTATTCAAACAGCTTCGAGTTTGATGCATCACTGATGTTTCCCTCAGGAATATTTATATACGAAAATGAGATATATGTATTCTGTGGAGTAGCTCCAGGAAATTATAAATATGGTGATATTATAAATTACCTGTTTCGATTTGATTCAGAATTTAATTTACTGGAAACAAGAGAACTAGAGCTTCATGATGGTGGCTATCAGAGTATCTGCAGAATAGATAATCTGCTTTATATGGCCAAAACAATGCAGGGCTTAGATGAAAATGGATACGCAATTGGTTCTAATTATATAGATACTTATAATCTGGAAACATGTGAATTAGTTCAAGATTATATTCCTCTTGAATATACCCATCCATTGCATATAAGATACGATGAATATAATAATAATCTCGTTATTATGCATGACAGACATAGTCTGGGAATGAATGTTTACTCAATTTATAATTTAGAGGATTGTACAGTAAAATCATTTATCTTTGATTATGATGATTATGGGGACTATAGCATTCATTTTAACTATCGTAAAGATGAATATTACTTCCAGACTCCAGAAAAACTGGGCATATATAATTTATCTGAGAAAACAATGAAAGAATACGGTTTAGACAAGCTTGGTTTAGAAATTGAACAGGGCATATTAGCTTTGGAATAAAGGTGATGAAATTGAAAAAGATACTTAAGATTATTGGACTATATATTTTATTTGGAATTATTATTGCGCTTATTGTCTCGACTTTTGGTGGTGCATATCAGAAACTGCTGGTAGGCCAGTCAATGGGCAGCATGGATTTCTCTGACTTCCTTTTTCTTAATGGGTATGTAGCTTTGCTGTGGCTGCCTATGATTGTTATGATGTTTTTCTCTAAAATAAATTTCTTCAGCAGCATATACATTAAGATAGCTTCTATAGTAATAGTAATTGTTTTCCTGTTACTGTGTATAAGAATAATCAGAAAACATTAATATAGAATTATTAAGTCAGGATATCTTGGCTATAATGATTTACAGGAGGTAACGATTTGAAAGAGATAATTGAATTTTTACTGTGCTATGCACTTATACCTTTTGTCAGCAGTATTATTGGATTTTTACTGGCTACTTTTGATTTAGGGAATTTTAATATTGTTGTTGTTCCATTAGTGGCTGCATTGTTTTATATATTGTTCAGGAAAAAACTGAAGAATTCATTCTGGATTACTGGCATTATTCTTTTGGTACTTGGTATTACATTTAGTGTAATGATGTTTATTTCATCAGGCAATGTTGAAGGTGTACTGATGTCTTATTTTAGTTATCTGCTTATTCCATTTGCGCCATTATTATTGATGTATTCTCTGATGGCTAATAATATACAGCTGTATCTCATTGTTTTTCTAACATATATCGCAATGTTTGCTGCATCGGCAGTTATTAATAAGATAGCTGTTAAAAAAGTATTAATTGTGTTAGCAGTTATACTTCTTGGTGGCTGTTTTGATACATATTTGTATATGAATCGTCCTTCGGTTAAATATGGTGGTCATGGTTTTAAATATATGCATGGCTATTCAAGCACAGATTTTAGCGATTATACAGTCTACAGTGATAATTCCAGATTAGTTGAATTATCAGAAGAATCAGAATTGATAATTGAGAATGAAGAAGATATGCCGATACTTGATGGAGCTGAGGCCTGTTATCCCTTATATGCCGCTTTTGCCAGAGCTGTTTATAAGGATATTGATTTGATTGAGAAAGAATGGATCGAAAAGGGTGAAAATATCTGGAAGAATGGTAAGATTGTAAGTTTTACTAATTCCATAAATGCGTTTGACAGATTAATTTATGGTGAAAAAGATGATGATCGGGTAGATATGTTCTTTGGGGCAAAGCCAAGTACTTCGCAGCTTGAGGAAGCTAAAAATATGAATGTTGAGCTTGATATTACACCTATTGCCAGGGAGGCCTTTGTCTTTTTTGTGACTGAAGATAATCCGGTTGATAATTTAAGCAGTGAAGATATTAAGGCTATTTATCATGGTGATATTACAAACTGGAAACAGCTGGGTGGAAAGGATGAGGAGATACTGGCTTTCCAGCGACCTAAGAATTCAGGTTCGCAGACGATGATGGAATACTTTATGGGTGATGTAAGTCTGAAAGAACCTCAGACTTATGAAGTGGTTGGAGCTATGGAAGGTGTAATAACCAAGGTTGCGCAGTTTAATAGTGAAAAGGGAGCTATGGGTTATTCTTTCCGTTATTTTGTCGAGGAACTCAATCAGGAGAAGAATGTAAAGCTTGTATCAATTGATGGCGTAGCTCCATCAATTGAGAATATTGAGAAAGGCAGCTATCCGCTGGTTACTAATGTGTGTCTCATCACAAGGAAATATGAAACCAATCCTTATGTTGAAAGGATGAAGGAATTTATTCTGTCTGAACAGGGCCAGAGTATTGTAAAGGAAACAGGATATTCAAGAGTTAATTAATAAAGAGCCATCAGTTTAATACTGGTGGCTCAAATATTATGATGGAATTTTTACACAGATCTTGGTTAAGTGATTGCCATGGCCACACGATGGTTTATGGGCATCTTCTGGGAAGGTGATGCAGTAGTCTCCTTTTTTCATGATTATTTTCTGATAGTCTTCACACCTTCCAAAGAGGATGTCTTCTTTGTAGTCTGATTTATTAATCATTGTGTCAAATGGAGCGACATACATTTCTTCTACTCCCTCTACCACATAGTGGATATCCAGATGATGGTAGTGGGCTTCGAAACAGTTGATATCAAATTCCCTGGTGTCGAAGCTGGCCAGGGAGAGGAATATGCCTTCTTCAAGGTCTACTCTTTTGTCTGGTTCTGGGAATTCTCCTTTCATAAGGTAGTCCAGAGCTATTTTTAGTTTGGGATTTGTTTTGAGGAAGCTGTACTGAGTCAGGTCCCTGATGTTTCCGTATATCATAAATTATTACTCCTTATGTTTAAATTTATTATAAAATAGATTTAAACAAAGGAAGAAACTAATATGAACAAAGAGGAATTTTTAAACACTATTAAGGGACATGTAATTGTTTCATGTCAGGCTGTAAAGGGCGAGCCTTTATATGTTGAGGAGAAATCCATTATGTATCTGATGGCCAGAGCTGCCAAACAGGCAGGAACCCCAGCCATCCGTACAAGCTCGGTAAGAGATGTTGTTGCGATTAAAGAGGAAACAGGATTACCTGTAATCGGCTTAATCAAGCGTCAGTATGAGGGTTTTGATACCTATATCACTACTACCATGAAGGAAGTAGATGAACTGGTTGAAGCAAAGAGTGACTGTATTGCGATTGACTGCTGCTTCTCAAAAAGAGGCGATGGCAAGGATATCCGTGACTTTATGAAAGAGGTAAGAGCCAAATATCCGGAGCAGATATTAATGGCTGATATTTCTACTTTTGATGAAGCAAAGAACGCTCAGGATTTAGGCTTTGATATAGTATCTACTACAATGAGTGGTTATTCTAAGCATACTGCCGATAAGGATAAGTCGGTTCCTGATTTTGAATTACTGGAGGAATGTGTAAAGAATCTTGATATTCCGGTAGTATGTGAAGGAAGAGTTCATCGTCCTGAACAGGCTGTAGAGGCACTGGATAGAGGTGCTTTTGCGGTAGTAGTAGGTGGCGCAATAACCAGACCATTAGAGATTGCGACCAGATTTATTAAAGCGGTAGATAACAGATGAGCCGTTATGTTTTATTAGATATTGGCGGTACTTCGATTAAAACAGCCCTTTTTGATAAGGAAATGGGTGAGGTAAAGGAGTATCCTACCGATGCTAAAAAAGGTGCTGACAAGCTGGTAGAAAAGGTAATTGAAATAATCAATACCTATGACAGCTTTGAGGCTATTGGTATTTCTACAGCTGGTCAGGTTGATTTTGAAAATGGCTCAATTATCTATGCCAATGAAAATATGCCAGGCTATACAGGTACCAGATGGAGAGAAATATTGGGCTCTAAATTTAATGTACCGGTATATGTGGAAAATGATGTAAATTCAGCGGCTATGGGTGAAGGCTATAAAGGTGCAGCCAAAGATGTAAAAGACTATCTGTGTTTAACTTATGGTACAGGCGTTGGTGGCGCCATTGTAATTGATCACAAGGTGTATCATGGAGCAGGCGGTTCAGCTGGTGAGTTTGGTGCTTTATTGATGAATGTATCCAAACATGAAAAAGGCAATGCTTTCTCAGGTGCCTATGAGAAATATGGTTCTACTACAGCTTTAGTTAATAAAGCTAAAGAATATGATGAAAGCTTAATTAATGGTCGAATAATCTTTGAACATCTTGATGATCCGGTTGTTAAAAAGATTATTAATGACTGGTGCTTGGATATAGCGCTTGGCCTTACAAGTCTTATTCATATCTTTAATCCAGAACTTGTAGTACTGGGTGGCGGTATTATGGAACAGAAACTGGTATTTGACAAGGTCAATGAACTGGTATTTGAGGAAATAATGCCTAGCTATAAAAATGTAAAGCTTAAGCAGGCTTCACTTGGAAACAAGGCGGGCTTGTATGGTGCTTTGGCAATACTTGAAAGTAATCTATAAAAATGAAGCGATATGATTTGATTCTCATATCGCTTTTATTGATTTGTTTTTTATGGCCCTCATAAAATAAATTATTCGATTAAGTATAAGATTTGTTGAACTCATTTTATCAGATAGATTAATTCCTGGAACAGGTATAGAAATTGCGTAAGGATGAATATTAGAGTTATTAAAAGTAATATGA
Source organism: Erysipelotrichaceae bacterium (assembly GCA_051893275.1). GTDB lineage: Bacteria > Bacillota_I > Bacilli_A > Erysipelotrichales > Erysipelotrichaceae > Colivicinus. The sequence continues at coordinate 19,554 of JBJFHC010000038.1, forward strand.
ATAACATTTTTGTGATTATTCAAATATTTATAAAAATATTGCATAATAAGCTTTTCTTCGTCTATATCAAAAACAATTACAGCTGTATTAGGATCAATTTTTTCTGTTAAAGTAATTTGATCATTTGGATTAATATAACTATAAACTTTTTTATCACAGGCTGTTAAAAACATATCGAGAAAATAGGAGTTGTCAGGTCTCGGACTCCCGATGAATAAAATGATGTCGCATTTTAATAATAGTTTTGAACACTCGATATATTTATTTAAATAATCATTACCGTTAAGAATGGACATTGTGTTCTCTTCGTTTTTAATAATGTTTTCTAGAAGATCGGAGTAATTATCATATGTTTTTGTGCTTGACATATAATAGTTATAACTGTTTTTAATATCTGAAATATCGTTGGCCAAAGTTTTAAAGCTTTTATAGCCAAGATATGTAGAAAAATTGCTTATAGATCCATAAGAAACACTGGCTTTTTTTGAAAGTGACTCTATTGTAATAGGCTTTGAATCCATGGCCATCTCTATCAGGTTTTTGCTGATCACAGAATTAATCGATGTACTTTTGTTGATGGTTTTTATGTAAGTTAAAAGGTTAAATAGTTTCATATAGATATTATAATTCATATATAATGAAAAATTTCAAAATAAATGAAAAGAATGTCTTCGCTGATATGTATATAATTTTATTAGAGAAGTTATTATCTTCAGAGGTGAGAAACTATGATATTCAAAAATACCGCAATAATTCTAATGCTTGTTTCTTTAATATCTCTATCTGCGTGTTCGGCATCTGTTAACCAGGAACAGTTTGATCAGAGAATTCTTAGTTATACAAAATTTAAAGAAAATATGTCGTCAAAATTCGGCAGTGAAGATATAGTATTAAGCTGTTTTGTGATTGATGACGAAAATGTTAATTCTGATGAAATAATTATTGATATCTACCCTAAAGAAGATGATTATTATGTTTATATTAGTAAAGATGAATTTGTAGTTCCTAATTTCGAAAAACTGGATCAAGACAATCTGCTGAAAGGCAATATAACAGATCTAAGATTAACAGAAGAAGGCTTATATAATATTGCCTCTGTGCCTACTCAAAGTCTTATAGATGGAAACTATGTCAACGATGACAATACTTATGTATCTCATGAAGAACTTAAGTTTGGCTATCACTATGTTGTTTCTTTTACGACATATGATAAGCTGGTAAAGATATATGGTTAAATAATAATTAAAAAATCTGTAACGTAATAACTAAAGCCCACTCTAATAAATGGAGGAGGATAATGATATGTTCAAGTTAAGAGAAATATGTCATCCTACATTTATTCTGATGATAGTGGGCTTTTTTATTTCTTTTATGTCTTTGTCAATTGGTATAAGTTCAATTGATATGATGCTTAAGCAGCTGGATATTATCGAAAACAATGGTACGCCCATATTTGATGTGATGAAGAATAATGGCGTAACCCTTTCTTTTGAGATCTATCTGTTTTCGATTGTGAACTGTCTGGTTTCAACTGATTACTGGATTATCAACAAGGAAAGAGAACTTAGTATTTATAAAGCCTTTGGCTGGTCTAATAAAGACTTAATCAGACTGATTATAAAGGAATTGATGATTATACTGCTCATATGTTTATCATTAAGTGTTTTAACTGTAATTACTATAATGAAGACAGAATATTTTACTGTTGAAATTAATATGTTCTTTATTATATCGATGTTATTTCTGTTGATTGTTACATTGTTTATTTCAATGATTATTCCTGTTTACAGAATATTTAAAATCTCACCTGTGGAGGCAATAAATTGATGAAGCTGGCGATAAGAGAATTGAGACATAATCTGTTATGGACAATACTTAGTTTAATAATATGTTTAATCTGTTTTAATACAGTATTTACTTCATTAACCAATATTGGTGCATCTGTCTATCATCGTAAAGAATTTGAGGAGAATATTAATGTTGATTTAAATAATATAATCCATCTTTATTTTAAGAATATAGAAGAAAATGATGATTATATTGAACGAGTAAACGGTTTTATTAAAGAAATCAAAGATAAATATACTGCAGGAAGATATGATCAGACAGGTGAATATTTTCTGGAGATTAAAGATAATGAGAAATATATAAATATAAACCAGAAAATATTAGATAATACCGGCAGTAAATATATCAGAAAACCAGATATATCCAGAGTTATGTATATAGATGAAGAGGTATTTAATATTGTTAAAGATATTGATATTGATTATAAAGAAGATAATAAATATACACCGATATATGTAAGTAAATCATTTAAAGAAATAATACCATTAGGTACAGTGCTTACAAGTCAGACAAGAAAAGATGAATTTGAGGTATGCGGATATATAGATAATAATCTTAGTTTCTTTGATGAAAATGATATTATCCGTTTTCCTTTAATATCTCTGAATGGTTATTTTATTG
>JBJFHC010000038.1:22122-23395 GCA_051893275.1 Erysipelotrichaceae bacterium
TATTTTCAGCAGATACTCTGCTTAAGAAAAGGAATTATGGAATATATCTTTCTAATGGTTATTCAAGATTTGAAATAATAAGAATTATCTTTAATAAAATAACGATAATAGTATTTAGTTCCACAATAATATCCTATTTATATAAATATCTTAATCTATTAAAAAGTGATTCTATAAGTATTAAACTGTTTAAGAATATTCTGTTTAAGAGTCATATTTATTATTCGTTACCGATGGGAATATTATCGGGTTTTGTTATTGTGATTGTTTCGGTAATAATTCCGGCAGTTAATATATTTAAATTTGAACCGCACGAATTAATATCAGGAGAGAACAGCAGATGATAGAGTTAAAGAATATATATAAGGAATATAGAAACGGCAATGTAGTTACACCAGTTTTAAAAGAGATTAATCTGAATATTGTTGATGGTGAATTTGTGGCAATCATAGGTGCTTCAGGTTCCGGGAAGACAACACTTCTTAATATTATTGGTTTAATGGATAAGTGTACAACTGGAGAATATTTCTTTAATGATAGAAATATGACATTACTTAATGAAAACGAAAGATCAAAGATAAGAGGCAGGGAGATATCTTTTGTATTTCAGAACTTTGGTTTAATAGAAAACAATACTGTAAAAGAAAGTGTTGAAATGCCTTTACTGAACCGTAAAATCGCAAGAAATGAGATAAATAACAGAGCTAAAGATGCACTGAGTTCTGTTGGACTGGCTGATTATGAGAAAAGAAAGATAAGACAGCTTTCAGGTGGTCAGAAACAGCGGGCGGCCATAGCCAGGGCAATAGTATGCGGAGCGGACATCATACTTTGTGATGAGCCAACTGGATCTTTAGACTCAGATTCAGCAAATGAGATTATGAAAATAATTAAGGAATTAAATAATAATGGTACTACTGTAATACTGATTACTCATGATATGAATATAGCCAGAGAGGCTAAAAGAATAATTGAAATAAAGGATGGAAGGATTATTAAGGATGAAAAGAATTGTTAGTTTATTATTAATGTTGCTGATGGTAAGTGGATGTGAAAAGGAATATGAGCTTGTTGCCTCCAGTGAATATAATTTCTATAAAGAGGAATATGACAGTAAATACAATAGTTACGTTGTAGATTTTAAACTTGAGTTTAATGTAAATAAAGTAATAATTACGGGCAAATGTGATTCTGGTACTATAACGATAAGCTGCGATGATATTGATGGATTCAGGGAAGTAATAGGTATTAATGAATATAACAGAGAAATAGA
>JBJFHC010000039.1:0-5443 GCA_051893275.1 Erysipelotrichaceae bacterium
TTTCTTTACGACTGTCAATTGAGTCTATCAGGGCTATTTTTTGTGTTTCTATAATATTTTCCATGTTTTTATTTTAATATGAAGATTAAATAAAAAATACAGCTATTTTTTAGCTGTATTAAGTCTTTTGACAATGACTGGTCCAATAAGAGCCACGATGATGATTTTTATGAGGTCAAATGGTATAAATGGTATTACACAAATGGCCATGGCTGAGGCAAGCGATGAATTCATCACGAAGCAGAACCAGGCTGTTCCCAGTGTGTAACATAGGGCTGTGCCGATAATCATGGCAAGGATATGAATTAAGCGGTTTTCATATTTTTCGATTAAGAGTCCAGATACAATAATCATTGGAATATAGCCGATAATGTAGCCTCCTGTTGGTCCGGTTAATATTCCTATGCCACCTGAGAAACTGGCAAATACCGGTATGCCGATGGCACCTATAATAATATAGATGATGCAGGCAATCAGGGCTTTTCTGTAACCTAGGACATAGGTATTTAGAAGAAGTATCAGATTGGTAAGGGCAATTGGAACAATTCCAATTGGGATAGATAGGGGTGATAATACGCAGGTAAGTGCTGCGGCTATCGCTATAAGTGTTAAATCTTTGGTTTTATTTTTCATGGAAATTATTTTAGCACTATTTTGGCAGTACAATAAGTAAAAAGTTGGTAATATTTTATTGGAGGATTTTTGAATGAATGTAATAAGGAAGATGGTTTCTGAAAATAAATCGACAGAGCATTTTGATAAAGTAATAGATATATTGATGAGTTCTGGTTTAAGTGAAATAGAGGCGATTAAGCTTTTTGATCTGGCAGTGAAGGAGTCTACACCTGATGAATGTGTGGCTGAGGAGCTTGATTATCTTTATGAGGTGATGAAAGAAGATGCCGAGTAATTTTATTAAAGTGGTTATAGTTCAGGCGGTGCTGCTGCTTTTTCAGCTGGTGATGTATTTTGGTTCAGAATATTTTCAGTCAGGATTTCATGATGTGAAAAGGGATATTGATGATAAGATTCCTTTTATAGAGTGGTCCGTGCTGGCCTATGTATTGTGGTTTCCTTTGATTGCGTTATTTCCCATAGCTTTGTTTTATGTGAATGAGGATTACTATACGTTTTATATGAGCGCAATGTTTATGGAGATAGTGTTATCGGTTATCTGTTATATGCTTTATCCGACAACTTTCAAAAGGCCTAAGCCTTCGGATAAGCTGAGTGGAAAACTGATGGCTATTGTGTTTAAGGGTTCTTATCGTGGGGTTAACTGTGCGCCAAGTCTTCACTGTTCAAGCTGTTATCTGATTATTTTTACAGCTTTGATGGCGATGCATAATGTGACAGGCGTTGTGTCGATTATTGTAGCTTTGGCGATTGTAATATCAACGATGACGACTAAGCAGCATACGGTTCTGGATGTGGTGAGTGCGGTTCCGATGTTTATATTGTGTGCCATTATTGGTAAACTGTTGCCTTTCAGCTTTATTCTAAACTTTATAATGTAAAACTTATTGCCTTGGGGTTACCCCCAGGGTTTATTATTCTTTTAACAAAGGAGAATAAGGGTAAAATGAAAAAATTAAGTTTGTTTATCTGTTTTCTCATGGTATTAAGCCTGGTGGGCTGTTCCTCAGGCGAGGGTATCTATAAGGCTGGCAAGTATACGGCTGAGGGTACCGGCATGGGAAAGATTACGGTTGAAGTTGAAGTAAGCAGTGATAAGATTAAGTTAGTTACAGCTGATGTTTCTAATGAAACCGAAAGTATTGGCGGAGCAGCCAAAGATGAGATTATTAAGCAGATAATTGATGCTCAGTCAACTGAGATTGATGGAGTTGCAGGTGCTACTATTACCACTAAGGGTATCTGCATGGCAGTAGAGAAGGCATTAAATGAAGCCAAGGGTATTGAAACTGTAGAAAAGGCAGCCGTGGCTGATGGAACCTATAGTTCAAAGGCTCCTTCATTTGGTGTAATGAATGAAATGGAACTTGCAGTTACTTTCAAGGATAATGCGATTGTTTCAATTGAGACTGTCTGTGCTGGTTCAGCATCACAATATAATGAGGATGAGTATTCCAATATTTATAAGACAGTAGAGGATAATCTGTTTTCAAGAATAATTGAGACGCAGTCTTTAGCTGTTGACGCCATCTGTGGTGCCACTGTTTCTTCTAATGCGGCCAAGACAATTATTGCCGATATTATTGATGCCAATGGTGGCGTATCTAGCGAATGGTATACCCCAGTGAAGAAGTCAGATGAAGTGGTTAAACTTGAGGATTATGATGTAATCGTTGTGGGCTTAGGCGCTTCAGGTATGGCAGCCTATTTATCGGCAGCTGAAAATGGTGCAACGGTATTTGGTATGGACTCTGCCGCCAAGGTTGGTGGAAACGGTACCAATACAGCTGGTCCTTTGGCCGTAAATCCTCCATCACTTGTGGAAATGAATGGTGGCGAGAAGATGGTTGATGAAGATGAACTCTTGGAAGCCTGGATGGAATATACCGATAATGATGCCAAGGAATCAATCGTTAAGCTGATGATTGATGAATCAGGTAAGACTCTGGACTGGCTGACTGGTAACTGGGATTTTGCGCTGATGTTCCCTAAGATGCTGGCCTTCTATGATTATCATGGCTGGCCATTATGGACTTTCTATGTTGGCAAGGATGGCGGCAGCAAGGACGATGGCTATGTTTCTTCTTTAAATAAGGCTAAGGCCATGAATGAGAAGAATGACTACATGACTGAGCTTAAGGCTACTGATCTGATCATGGATGGCGATAAGGTTGTGGGCGTCAAGGCTGAATACTATGATGGTACAGCTTATGAAATCTATGGTGACAATGTCATTCTGGCAACTGGCGGCTATATCGGCAATGCTGAGTTATGTAAGAAATATACCGGCAATGTATGGCATACCAAGGCTATGACGCAGTGTGATGGATTTGGTCTGCTGGCGGCGTTAGAGCTTGGTGGCAATGAGTTTAATCCGGATGTTGCGGTAGAAGATCATATTGCCGCACTGGATACAATTATTCGTGATTCAAGTGTATCAGTTGAAGATAAGGCATTACTGAACTCTTTAGTAACAGATATTTCTTATACTATGATTAAGTCAGATGGTACTTTATTTGATGCCAATTATAATGGTCTGGGTATTGATTTCAATGCCTGGGAAGCTGGCAGCAACTATTATGTTATTCTTAATGAAGATGAATACAATAAGATTAAGACTGAGGGTTTAACCAGCTTTGTAGAGAATGGTAATGGTTTCTTAAGCCAGGGTGGCAAGGTTGAGGTTAATGTACCAATTGAAAATCTGGATGATATCTTAGCTATTGGTGAAGCATGGGGTGATGTAGTAATTGCCGATGGTTTAGCAGATCTGGAATCAAAGCTAGACATTGACATCAAGATTGATGATGTTCATGGCAAGACTGATGGCAAGATGGTATGTCTGATTGGTGCAGCCTATGTTTATTCAACTACCGGTGGTGTTGAGGTTGATGAGAACATCAATCTGGTTAAGACTGATGGAAGTATCGTGGATAATGTCTATGTTGTAGGCAATGATTCACTGGGCTGTCTCAATGAGTCTAACAAGGCTTATGTAACCTATGGTGGTGCTGCGCAGGGCTGGGCTTTAACTTCTGGCCGTCTTGCGGGTGCACATGCAGCAAATAAGTAATTCTTATTAATCGATATTTTAAAGTAAAGGCATCTCTTAATGGATGCCTTTACTGGAATATAATATAGCTATGAGTGATACAGCATATTTATCTTACGACGAGAAGTATACAATATTTAAATTTGAAAATGCAAATATACGTTTTCTTTCACCTTATTCGTTAGAATATTTTGCGGAAGTAAAACAATGGGAAAACGGCTATCTTGTAGTCATGGCAAAATATAGACATAATGATATTCCTGAGGAAGAATATATCGATCTTATTCCTGTTTTAGAAGACTTATATATTGAACCAGAGTCTTTTATAAAGCAAATACAGAAAGTAGATATCGATTATTAACTAATATTAAAAAATCGTAAAAATCGAAATATTTAAGCTTAATATGGAATTTTAATAGAATAATTTGATAAGAAAATCGAATAAATCGAGTATCAATAAGTTTTTATGGTATTATTTGAATAGAATATATTTGTGTTCTAAAGGAGCGTGGTATCTATGCTGATAATGTTTCGTGTGAGAAATTTTGCATCATTCAAGGATGAAATGATACTGGATATGAGAGCTGTCTCATATAAAGAGATGAAGAGCCATGTTATAGATACAGGGAAAAATAAGGTCGTTAAGTCATTGGCTGTATTTGGTAAAAATGCAAGTGGCAAGTCAAATCTTATAAGTGCTTTATATTTCTATGAAAGTTTTATTTTAAATCAGTTCTATCAAGACGGAATTGATAGTACAGATAAAGCAGTCTTACTGCCTGGTATCAGAAGAACTACTTTCAGATTAAGTTCAAAAGAGGATTTGACATCTGAATTTGAAGCTATTTTTTATCATAAAGGAAAAACTTATCAGTATGGTTTTTTGCTGGATGACAGTGAAAATGGCGTTACAAACATCAGTGAGGAATGGCTCTTGGTTAATGGACAGCCAGTATTTGAGAGAACTGGCAATAAAATAGCTGCCGGAAATCATTATCGCAAAGAGATTGAAGGGATTAAAAAGGTCAGAGATGACAGGCTTTATATTGGCACTCTGGATTATTTTGCTGATGGGAATGTAAAAGTAATAATTGATGGCATGAAGGATTATTTCAAAAATAACTTTAATGTTCATTTTGAGTTGATTATAGAATCGACAGTAAAGGGTGGAGCTTTTGCGGCAAGTTATTCTGAACGTTTATTTAATGATCCCGAATATAAGCAGATAGTAGAGGATTTTGTGAAGTGTGCTGATGTTGGAATCACGAGAATTGATATCCAGCCTGTTTTGAACAGCGCAGAAAAAGGCAGGCGTTTTGATATCAAATGTGCTCATAATATATATGACGCTGAAGGCAATGTTACTGGTGAGGAGCTGTTTGAACTGAATATGGAATCATCTGGTACAATTCGATATTTTTCTTTTATACAGTATATTTTAAATATCTTGGAGAAAGGCGGCGTATTTGTAGTAGATGAATTGTCAGCCAGGTTTCATCCGATAATTACTAAATTCATTATCGATTTATTTCAGAGTCCTAAAAATACAAAAGCTCAGATAATATTTACTACACATGATATTTCTTTTATGAATAGAAAGCAGATGAGAAGAGACGAGATAGCTCTTGTTGAAAAGAACGAGAAGGGTGAGTCTTCTTTATATACATTGGCTGATATTAAGGCCAGATCTGATGCAAGTTTTGCCAAAGATTATTTAAATGGCAAATATGGAGCTATTCCAGTAATTGAGGAAAA
>JBJFHC010000040.1:0-5442 GCA_051893275.1 Erysipelotrichaceae bacterium
GAAAGTAAAATCTGTATTCGCTACTGCAATCGGATTATACATATTAGCTGCAGAAAATCCGTCGTAATAGGAAGTTAAATATCTTCTTAAGAAACAGGGAGTGACTTTTATTGTGCAATGGTTATAAAATAATTTCAAAACGTAAATAAGAGGGAGGCAACGATATGATAGATATCGGTTATTATAACGGTGAAATGGGTCCAGTTGAGGAAATCAGGATTCCGATGCGAGACAGGGCTATGTTTTTTGGAGATGGAGTTTATGATGTTACTTTTGCCTATAATCATAAACTGTTTGCCATGGATGATCACCTGGAGAGATTTTATAATTCATTGAAAATGATGCGCATAGATTTCAAAATGACAAAAGAAGAACTGACTGCCGAGATACAGAAGTGCGTAGACGCAACAGAAAGTGATGGCCCCTTGGTAATCTACTGGCAAAGTAGCAGAGCCAATGGACCAAGAAACCATGAATTTCCAGATAATGCTGAACCTACACTGCTGATTATGGTAAATGCTGCCAAACAGCTAAAACACGATGAACTTTTGAAACTGTCAGAATGTGAGGATACCAGGTTTTTCCACTGCAATATAAAAACTGTCAATCTCATACCTAATGTAATGGCTGCCCAGAAGGCTAAGGAAGAGGGCTGTGGTGAGACTGTAATGCATAGAGGAAATCAGCTTACAGAGTGTGCGCATTCATCTTTGCTGATACTGAAAGATGGAAAACTAATTGCCCCAGTTTTAAATGAACTGATTCTGCCTTCAATTTCCAGAAAACATATCTTTGAGATTGCTGATGAACTTGGAGTTCCTTCTGAAACCAGAAATATCACTATGGATGAAGTTTATAATGCAGACGAAGTTATTGTGTGTTCTACCACAAAACTCTGTGTGGCCGCCAATACGCTTAATAAAAAGCCAGTAGGTATGAAAGACAGGGAACTTTTTAACAAGATTCAGAAAGCCTATATGGACAGAGTGGAAAATGAAATAGGCTGGAAGATGTATTAATAATTGAATCATAAGGTTAAAAAAGTTTGTATAGCGACTAATCTAAATTATAATTTTAGATTAGTCGCTTTATTATTTTTATATAAACGACTATAATAAAACTATAGTTAAGATTAGTCGGAGGTTTGTTATGGAATATATACAAAGAGCTATTGCTGATGTATTAAAAAACAGAGTAAAATCAAGCAAATGCATGATGATAATTGGTGCAAGACAGGTAGGTAAAACAACCCTGATTAAGCATGAATTTTCGGATTATAACCGTACAAATTTTGATGACAGATTAACCAGACTGCAGGCAAGGGAAGAACCGAAACTGTTTTTTATCAATAATCCCTGTCCTTTATTTATTGATGAAGTTCTCAAAGAAAAGTCTGTTCTTGAAGAAGTTAAGCTGAAAGTGGACGAATCCGATGAAAGGGGCCAGTTTATTTTATCTGGTTCACAAAGTCTGGAACTGATGAAAGGTGCAAGCGAATCTCTGGCGGGCAGAGTTTCCATATGCGAGCTGAGTGGCTTGTCTCTACGGGAAATAAATGGCGTCAAGTTTAATATTCACTTTGTTCCGACTGATGATTATATAAAAAATCGGGAAAAAGAGCTTAAATCCTATGATAATATCTGGGAGATTATTCATAAAGGATCTTATCCTGAACTGTACGCAACAGAAAGAGACTGGCTGGATTTTTATTCATCGTATGTATCTACCTATTTAGACAGAGATATAAATGAACTTATTAATGTAGATGGAACTACATTTACAAAATTTCTTATATCTGTTGCTGCCAGAACTGGTGATGTGCTTGTTTATTCGAATATTGCCAGTGAAATTGGGGTTAGTGAACCAACAGTAAAAAACTGGATATCAATACTGGAAAGAACTGGAATTGTTTATCTGCTGCAGCCTTACAGTGCCAGTGTATTAAGCAGAGCTATCAAAGCACCTAAGATATATTTTAGAGACACAGGTCTTGCCTGTTATTTGACCAGATGGACCAGTGCGGATGCTTTAAAGAATTCTGCAGTAGCGGGCAATATGTTCGAAACATTTGTTGTATCTGAAATTTTAAAATCTTATTCAAATGAAGGAAAAGATTATCGTTTTAATATATTCTATTATAGAGGGAAAGACAAAAACGTCTCAGATGAAAATGAGATAGATTTAATTATAGAAGAGAATGGTCTGCTTTATCCTGTAGAAATAAAAATGACCGGCAATCCTAAAGCCAGTATGGGTTCTACAAATCCTGTTCTTGACAAAATACCAGATAAAAAAAGAGGTATGGGCGCTATAGTGTGCATGATTGATAAGAAGACATACTTAAGAGATAATCTGGTAGCTCTGCCTGTTTGTTACATCTGATTGTTTAAAATTAGATGTAAATTGTAGGGATATTTGAAACGGTGATTATTTTAATCAGAAAGGAAATAAATGGAAAGTATTAAAGACGATATCACAATAGAAGATCTTGATAAGATTGACATAAGAGTAGGTACGATTGAGCTTGTCGATGATGTTGAAGGTTCAGACAGGCTTGTGAAGTTTACGGTTGATTTTGGTGACTTTAAAAGAACTGTTCTGTGCGGTATGAAAAAAGAGAGAAAAAATCCCAAGGCTGAAGTGGAGGGAAAACAGGCTCTGTTTGTGGTAAATCTAAAGCCAAGGAAGATGTTTGGAATTGAGTCGCATGGAATGCTGTTTGATATTGGCTATTTCGATGGTATTGTGCCGGTTCTGGCAATACCGGAAAAGGAAGTTAAAAACGGCACAAGAGCTGGCTGATGTTAAAAAAGGTTGCTGGAGGCAATGGATTGTTTATCTATAAAATTGGCTTGTAAATAAGGAGGAACTTATGTTAAGTGAAAACATTAAATCTTTAAGAAAAGCCAAAGGTCTGTCACAGGAAGAACTGGCAGTAAAACTCAATGTGGTAAGGCAGACTGTATCAAAATGGGAAACGGGTTTATCGGTACCGGATTGTGACATGCTGATTAAACTATCAGAAGAACTTGATACATCGGTGAGCATTCTGCTGGGTGAGAATGTTGAAGAAAAGGAAAGAAGTGAACTTGAAGTAATTGCCCAGAAGCTTGAAACTATTAATATGCAGCTATACAGGCAGAAGGAACAGAAAAGAAAAATAATCCGGGGATTGTTTGCCTTGATAATATTGATATGTTTAATTATTCTGATAGTATTATTCTTTTTAAACAGTTCCTATTTAGGATGGGATTTCAATAATCCTGAACTGGCAGCTGCCGGAACTGTGCTGCATGGTTTTGAATGGATATTTGTCAGAGTATGTCCGTTTGTATTTATCCTGTCGGCAATAGGACTGTTCTGTTTTAGAAAAAGAGATGTCTAAGTATATTGCGAATATTATTACTGTATTAAGAATTATATGTAGTGTGCTGTTAATTTTCACAGCACCTTTTTCTGTCTGTTTCTATATTCTGTATTTAATCTGCGGCATTAGTGATATGACTGATGGCGGTATTGCCAGATACTTTCATACTGAAAGTAAAATAGGTTCAAGACTTGATTCGCTGGCTGATTTTGTTTTCTTTACAGTTGTGTTTTTTAAGATTGTACCAAAGATTAAAATAACTTTAAAATTCATGATTTGGACAGGACTGATTTTTGTAATAAGAATCATCTGTATCGGCATCAGCTGTAATAAAGATAAAACTGATTATGTCAGTCACTCTTTTTTGAATAAACTGACAGGTTTTCTGCTGTTTGTTTCGGCTGGTTTTATCAGAATCATTAATTTGAATACGGTACTGACAGTACTTTGTATTTCGGGTTCTATAGCTACAGTTTATGAACTTATGAGCTGTTTGAAATAGGACGATTATAGTGTTATTATTTTTTCATTGAGGTATATAAATGTTGAAGTATGAAATTAAGCATTTCAGAAGTCTTACTAAGGAAGATCTTTTTGAAATAATGAAACTCAGGGTGGCGGTATTTGTGGTTGAACAGAAGTGTCCTTATATGGAAATAGATGAATATGATGAGGTTTCCTATCATATCTGTTTAAAAGATGGTAACGACAGGATTCTGGCTTATTTAAGAGTGCTTCCGCCTGGCTGTACATTTAAGGATGCATCTATTGGCCGGGTTATTGCGGTAGAACGCAGAAAGGGCTATGGTACCATGATTGTGAATATGGGGATTGAGGTAGCTAAGGAAAAGTTTAACTGTGACAAGATTGTGATTGAGGCACAGACTTATGCCAGAAAACTATATGAAAAGTGTGGCTTTGTACAGTCTTCGGAAGAATTTCTTGAGGATGGCATACCACATATACAGATGACATATAGTGTAAGATAGATACGGAAAAACCTAACTTAAATGTGAAAGCATCATTAAGGATGCTCAGGAGTGAATTTATATGTTTTTGAAAATTATCTGTTGCCTTATAGCTGGCGCAATTGCCGGTATTGGAACTGGCTTTGTCGGTCTTTCAGCCGCAACAGCTATTGGACCGATACTGATTACTTTTCTGGGTGTACCTGCCTATCAGGCGGTTGGAATCGGTCTGGCATCAGATGTGCTGGCTTCGCTGATTTCTGCCTATACCTATAAGAAAAATGATAATCTTGATGTTAGGAATTCTCTGCCGCTTCTGATTTCGGTACTGATAATGACGGTAGTGGGTTCATATGTGGCTTCATTGCTTCCAGAGAAAACAATGGGCAATGCCATGCAGATTGCGCTGATATTTCTGGGATTAAGATTTATTTTTAAACCGGTACTTAACACAAAGGAATCAATGAATAATGAGAATAAAAAACAGAGGCTAGTCAAAGCTATATCCGGCGGTGTGATGGTTGGCTTTATCTGCGGCTTTATTGGTGCAGGTGGTGGAATTATGCTGCTGTTTGTGCTTACTTCGTTCTTGGGCTATGAGATGCATATAGCAGTTGGCACATCGGTATTCATCATGGCTTTTACGGCTCTTACAGGTTTCATAAGTCATTTTGCAATCAGCGGCGTTAGTGATATTTCTGTGCTTATTATGTGCGTTGTGTTCACTTTGATATTTGCCAGAATCGCTTCAGTTATTGCCAACAGAACTGACAGCAGGACTTTAAATAGAATTACAGGTGTTACATTAATAGTGACGTCTGCTGTACTGCTTGTAATCAATCTACTTAAATGAAAAAGCCATTCCCAGATGGCCTTTTATCTTTTTAAGCAGCAATCAGCTAAAACAGCCAAAGAATCGTTTGCTTATTGTTTCCCTTGTTTCCTGACTTATATTAAGTAAGTCACATGCATAATCAAAAGAGCAGTCAAATTTATCCATAAGCATTTTGACATTCTTATAACGTTCTAAAATACTGTTCTCCTCAGTCTGTTTTACATAAGCATTATGTTCAGCTACAAATGCTTTATGCTTAGCTACAAACGCAT
>JBJFHC010000041.1:0-5441 GCA_051893275.1 Erysipelotrichaceae bacterium
ATTATCTCCACATAATATTAGTAGATCGGTATCTGATTCATTTATTTCATCTAAGGCACACTGCAGTATATCTACGTTGAGTGTATTGATATAGCTGATTCCATCGTCCTGAACGTTGAGCTGAAGATGGGTATCTGAAAGAAAAGCTATTTTATTTATTTCAATATTTTCGGCATCGTTACTGACTGGTGTCTGTTTCTTTGCACAGCTACATAAAATAAGAAATAGAGACAATGATATTAATAACTTTTTCATAAGCTGATTATATCAGCACAGAGCATTAAAAAAGAAGGCTAATGCCTTCTGATATAACTTATAAAGTTACAGTCTTGCCTTCGGTCTCAACTACAACGTATGTCTTTCCTTCGTTAATATTAACATAAGCAGTAGCGTTATCAACCTTAGTTAACTTTAAGCCAGCAGCCTTAATCTGTTCCTTAACTTCCTTGTCAAGGTTAGTTAAGTTCATTTCCTGACCGTTAGCCTGAGCGATAATCTCTAGCTTCATAGTATTCCTCCTAAAACAGTAAGCATTTTATGACAAAAAAGGGGACTTGTCTAGTAAATATGAAAAGTTTTTCACTGTATACGCTTACATATGCAAAAACAGCGATAATAAAGGGGATTTACATGACTTATAAGCTTATTTAAAGGTGAGCATATCGGAATAAAAACTAATCTAAAAAAGTGTAGAATTCTACATTTTTTTCGATTAGAAAATGAATGAATATCAACAGCATCCGATCTATTTATAACATCGTTAATTGCGCCATTTAGATTATGTTGTCTATCAAAAACATCGTTATCCTGCTATATGAATTATAAATAATTCATATGTATTACTAAAAGTTTAAAATATTACTTCTTTAAATTTTCCTTAATCTTGAATTTAAACAAACGCTGCGGACTATAATAATATTCATGAAAAAATACATCCAGATAGTTATGATTACCTGTGGCATGGCGGCTGTCTGCCTTGGTTTGTGTATGAATATTGCAGGACTTTTCTTTACACCCGTCAGTGAAGCTTTAAATGTGGGAAGAGGTGCCGTATCTCTATCCAGTACACTCATTACTTTCTCGATTGCCATAACTGGTTTATTTGTACCAAAAATAATCAATGAACATAACCTAAAGAGAACAATAATTATCAGTACTCTATTATCAGTAATAACTACAGTGTTGCTGGGTCTATGTAATAGACTTATTGTTTATTATCTGTTGTCAATAATCAGAGGTATATCTGCCGGACTTCTTTCACTGGTTTTGATTACTAATATATTAAATAACTGGTTTGTTGAAAAGAATGGTCTGGTTACCGGTATTACCATGTCTTTCTCAGGTTTAACTGGTGCATTGTGTTCACCGTTGATTGGCATGGTTATTAATAATTACGGATATAGAATTGCCTACTTTACAGTAAGTATAATTACTCTATTGTTTCTTTTGCCTTCAATCATATTTAAATTTACACTTAAACCAGAAAGTATGGGCTATAAGCCATATGGGATAAACAGTAATACTGATACACAAATGCTTAATAATAAACCGTACAGAATGAATACTGTAATCATTATGTGTATCATTGCCTTCTTGACTTCGGGACTTAGTGGCTGCCCTCAACATTTTACTGGGCTGTCAACTGAACTATTGAACAGTGCATCTATAGGTTCGATGATGTTGTCAATTGCGTTAATCGGCAATATTGTTTCTAAACTAATTATTGGTGTACTTATTGATAAATATAATGGAAGAACTGCTTACCTTATCGCGATGATAATTAATCTGATGGGCTGTCTGATTGTTGTACTGACAAATAATGAATTATTACTTTACGCCGGTAGCTTCCTGTTTGGCTTTATCTATGCTGCCGGTACCATCTGTCTTTCCCAACTTACTAAAGAAAAATGCGGAATGAACAATTATGTCAGAGTATACCCGCTGGTATCCTTTATCGCAACAGCCGGTACGGCTATCTTTGTATCAGCAATGGGCTATATGTATGATTATTTTTCTACTTATGTAATAAGTTATTATATTGCCGGCGGTATTTCATTTATCATTATTATATATATGCTTTTAAGGAGAAATTAATTATATAATTTATACATGAGTTCAATCGCATATGTTACAGATTATAAAATGCTCGATAATCTGCGTCTTAATGAAAAAAAGACCATGAATTTTTGGCGATTGTCAACTAAAACCAATTTCTCAGATTTCAAAGAAGGAGACCTTCTGTTCTTTCTTTCCAAGAATAAGGACCATCTATCCAGTAATAAAGAAAAAGGCATTATCGGTTTTGGCAGAGTTGCCTCGATGCATATTGGTTCCATTAAGGCAATGTGGAATAAATATCATGAACTCAACGGTTTTAATACCATTAATGAATTTAAGGAAGCCATCTTAAAAGTCAGTAAGGATCATTTATTGCCTGAAAAGATAACCAGTTTTTATCTTGAGGATGTTTCGTTTTTTCAAAGTCCTATCTATCTAAGTGAATTTGGTGTTAATATTTCTAAAAATGTTGAATCCTATGTCTATATCAAAAATGAAACGGTTATTGAGATACTGGAAGCATCTTTTGATAATGAAGATCTGTGGTCCTCAGATGTAAACTATGAATATCGTTTAAGAAAAGAAATATTATCCATTAAGATAAGTGAAGTGCATAAACTGATTAAGGACATTAACTATTCTGATTCTAAGAAAGTAAGTATCCGAAGAATGATGTTAAAGCTGACAAAGGAACATTATGGCTATAGAATGGTTTCCGATTCATGTTCGGATATTTTCCGATTGAAAGACAATGAGATAAGCTTTATTTTCTATAAGGATAAGAATACTGATATCAAGGAACTGGTAGGAAAGGCCTTTATGTACCGTTATTATCTTAAAGGCTATGAATTAAGTTTTAAAACTATCGATAATGATGAACAATTTATGGAAATAGTTAACAATTAAAAAATTTTTAATATATAATACTTTTGTCACGTTGAAAAGAAGAGTAGCTTAAAAAATCTTTAAAAGAGAGTATCTGGCTGGTGTAAAGATATAAAGACTTTAAGTGAAGAAGGCCTTGGAGTGAATCGTGTATTCGCGTTAAGATGTAATTAAGTTATAAGTAGAGGTGGTACCGCGCAGCTGCGCCCTTATATATCACCTTTTTTATTTGTTTTGGAGGAAAAAATGGAAAGACAGTTTAACGATCAGCAGCAGGCCAGAAGAAAGAAGCTGCAGGACTTAAGAGACAAGGGCATTAATCCATTTGGCAATGCCTATGCAAGAGATAACAGTTCTCAGACAATTGCGGAAAATTATGGACAGTTCAATAAGGAAGAATTGGCTGAAAAGAATATCAGGGTAAAGATTGCCGGCCGAATCATGTCTAAGAGAAGAATGGGCAAGATGTGCTTCATGCATATTCAGGACAGATATGGTTCTATTCAGCTGGTAATCAATAAGGCTGACCTTGGTGAAGAACCATATGAGCTGGTAAAGGCCGCTGATATTGGTGATATTATTGGTGTTGAAGGTACAGTATACAGAACCAATCCAACTGAACAGAATCCAAATGGTGAACTTTCAGTTTATGTACTGGTATATACTCATTTATCTAAATCATTAAGTCCATTCCCAGAGAAGTTCCATGGTCTTACTGATATTGAAGAGAGATATAGAAGAAGATATCTGGATCTGATTATGAATGAGGATTCTAAGCGTGTTGCTTTAATGAGACCACAGATTTTAAATGCGATCAGAACATTCTTATCAACCAGAGACTTTATTGAAGTAGAAACACCAGTACTCACAACTCTTTTAACTGGTGCATCTGCCAGACCTTTCATTACTCATCATAACTGCCAGAATGTGGATATGTACTTAAGAATTGCCCTGGAACTAAATCTTAAGAGACTGCTGGTAGGCGGTATGGAAAAGGTTTATGAAATTGGCCGTACATTCCGTAATGAAGGTATGGACCCTCAGCACAATCCTGAATTTACATTAATGGAACTTTATGAGGCTTATTCAAATCTCGATGGCATGATGGAAATTACTGAGGCTATGTATAAATATATAGCTGAAAATGTCTGCCACAAGTATACATTCAAGTATCTGGGCTATGACATTGATCTCTCTGGTGAATGGAAGAGAGTATCAATGACTGATGCCATCAAGGAAAAGACTGGTATCGACTTTAAACAGGAAATGACTCTGGAAGAAGCTACAAAGCTGGCTAATGAACATGGTATTGAAGTTGAGAAGCACTTTACAGTTGGCCATATCATTAACGCTTTCTTTGAAAAGTATGTTGAGGAAACACTGATTCAGCCAACCTTCCTGTATGGCCATCCAATTGAGATTTCGCCATTAACCAGAGCCAATGAAGAAGATCCAAGATTTGTAGACAGATTTGAACTCTTTATTGCCGGCAAGGAATGTGCCAATGCCTATACCGAACTCAATGATCCAGATGATCAGCTTTCCCGTTTTGAGGAACAGTTAAGACAGAAAGACCTGGGCAATGAGGAAGCCAACGATATTGATATGGATTTCATTGAAGCTCTGGAATATGGTATGCCTCCAGCTGGTGGTATTGGCTACGGAATTGACAGAATGGTGATGCTGTTTACGGAATCTGAATCAATTCGAGATGTAATCCTCTTCCCAACTATGAAGTCAGTAAATGGTTCAAAGAAATTAATTTCTGAAACCAAATCAGAACCTGAAAAGATTGATTTCTCTAATGTAAAGATTGAACCATTGTTTGAAGAGATGGTAGACTTTGACACCTTCAGCAAGTCTGATTTCCGTGCGGTTAAGATTCTTTCATGCGAAGCAGTTTCCAAGTCTAAGAAACTGTTAAAGTTTACACTGGATGATGGTGAAAGAAAAGACAGAGTAATTCTTTCTGGTATCCATGAATACTATGAACCAGAAGAGCTTGTCGGCAAGACCGCTATTGCGATTGTAAACCTGCCACCACGTAAGATGATGAGCATTGATTCGGAAGGTATGCTGATTTCAGCTGTAAACAATCTTAAGGATTCAGATGGTGAAGAACTTCATCTATTGATGGTAGATGATCACATTCCAGCAGGAGCCAAGTTATACTAAGAACTATGAACGGTACTTCAAAAGGTACCGTTTTTATTTGAAGTATAAACATCTATTAAAGCAAGCATCCATAGAGTTTTACCAGCTATAAAAATAAAACTGACATAAACAAATTTAAAAATTATATTTTGCATAAAATATGCAAAATATAATAATAAAAATTAATTATAAGTTTTTTTATTGTATAATAAGAACGTAATAAAGAGGTATGAATCATGCTTATACAGTTTACAATAGAAAACTATAAATCGATTAAAAATAGCGAAGCAATAAGTTTTGCTGCTTCAAAAGACAAAAGTTTCGAAGAACATCTGATTCATGTG
>JBJFHC010000042.1:0-5319 GCA_051893275.1 Erysipelotrichaceae bacterium
TTTCAGAGATTAAGCAAATTTCTTTAATTTTGTGCATTTCAGGTGAGGAATTTTCGTTTTTTTTGACAATAACAATAATAGGGAGAAAAAAGGAGGAGACTATGACCCTGTTATTAAGCCTTATAGTTATTGTATTAATTATCATCATTATCACTTACAGAAAAGAAAAAGAATCTTTCAAAACAGCACTTGAAGAAGAGAAGAAAATCAAAGAAACAATAAACTTCAAAAGAAAACTCAATCACGATTTAAACAATAAAGAAATCTGGATGGTTGATTACGAGAATACACACTATATGCCCGACATTCTAAAAGAAAACAGTGAAAATGTAATCTGCTATGTTTTTGCGGCCAGTTTTCAGAAAGCATCACTGATGAAAAAGCTTGAACAGTATAAAGGTAAAACAATAATCGAAACAGTTTTTACCAGCAGAAACCTGAAAAACCTGAACGATCTGAAAATTGCCCTCTATATCGGAATAATAGAAACAAACTTCAGACCATCTAAAATAATAATCGATTCTAACGACCGAGATTTTAGCGCTCTTTTTGCCGCTTTAAACGATCTGGGTATCCACAATATAGAACTGTTTCAGGGAGACAAAAAAACCAAAAAAGACAGGCAGGCAATTGGCGCGTATTATAAAATTCGCAATATTCTTAAATATCCTAAAACTGTCTCTGAGAAAAACTTTAGAAGATATATGCTGACCTGTCTTCATATAGATGACCATACAGCTGATATGATAATTAAACGTCTGGAACAGCTGGGTTATATTGAATACATTGATAATCGATATTACAAAGAAATAAAGTTTAAAAAGTGAATCACTCATAAGCTGTCTAAAGACTTATGGGCTTCTGTTAAATGATTCACCAGACTAAGTATTCAGAAATGAATACTACGATATTCAGGTCATGATACCTTTGGTTGACGCAACAGACCACTGCTCTATCGTACATATTTAAGTTAGGTCAGAGTAACAACAGCCTCGTGATATGTACTTAACAAGCCTTTATATCATTGTCGAGTTGAGGGCGGAACAGCTGTATGGTAATAGTACAGTATAGTACGCACTACCTGCCTTATGGCAGAGTATTTATAAGGAGCAGCTTATTTATGGTTTATGTAATTTCAAACAAAGGGAAACCCTTAATGCCCTGCAGCAACGCTATCGCAAGGCTGTTGCTTAAGGAAGGTAAGGCTAAAGTTAAAAGACGTGAGCCTTTTACAGTCAGATTAACTTATGAAACCACAGATTATACTCAAGACCTAACTTTAGCTGTTGATACAGGAAGTGGAACTGTTGGAACAGCCGTTTCTAAAGATAATGGAGACATAGTCTATATGTCAGAAATAGCTTTAAGAAATGATATTACTGAGAGAATGACACAAAGAAGAAAGTATCGTCAGAACAGACGTTACAGAAAAACCCGCTACAGAAAGGCAAGATGGCTTAACCGGGCAAACTCTATTAAATCTGACAGATTCTCTCCTACAATGACAAGCAAGCTTCAAAGTCATATAAGAGAGATAGAATTTGTTAAATCTATTCTTCCTATTACTCAAACAGTATTCGAAACAGGTCAGTTCGATATGCATCTAATGAAAAATCCAGGTCTCTCTGATCCGGAAGTCAGACACTGGGGCTATCAGCAAGGTCCTAGCTATGGCTTTGAAAACACCAAAGCCATGGTATTAAATCGTGATAACTATACCTGCCAGTGCTGCAAAGGAAAGCGTAAGGACAGCAAACTTGAAGTTCATCATATTGTATATCGAAGTGAGGGTGGTTCTGATGAAGAAAGCAATCTTATAACCTTATGTCATACCTGCCATAAAAAGATTCACAGTGGTGATATTAAGCTGAATTTAAAAGGAAAGACAAAAGGTACACTTAAATACGCTACTCAGATGAACTCCATTCGTAAACAGCTCTTAAAGCTTTATCCGGAAGCTATAGAAACATTTGGATACATAACAAAGGCCAACCGCTTATTATTGGACATAGATAAGCAGCATTACTATGATGCCTGTCTTATAGCATCTAAGGGAAAACCTTTTGAAGTAAAATCTAATCTCTACAGAAAGAAATGTATTCCAGATGGAGATTTTCAAAAGTCGAAAGGCATCAGATCTGAACAGCCTATCACCACAGGCAAAATCTGTGGCTTCAGAAAGTTTGACAAGGTAAGATACCTTGGCAAAGAGTATTTCATTAAGGGAAGAATGTCTACAGGATATGCAATACTTATGGATATTGATGGAAAGAAAGCAAGTTTTGACAATATGCCTAAAGGATACAAGACACCAAAGCTAAGCAACTGTAAGAGAATCTCAGCCAGATCAAGCCAAATGATTGAAACATCTGTGGTTTAAGCCATTCATCCCATAAGCTAAAGACTTATGGGTTTTCTGGATAAAATAATATAAAAACTGCACATTGTTTAATGTACAGTTTTAATTTCATTTGTCAGATTATCTTATTTCTTAACGATTGAAGTGATATGTGGATTAGCGCCATTGTACCAGTATAAGAAACCTTCTACATCTACAACATCGCCTGCAGCCAGTTCACCAACAGTTGTATAAACATCTGAATCAGTGCCAGTCAGATAAACTTCAACACAGAATTCCATTGTCTTACCATCCTTAGAGAAAGTAAGATAGATATCATCACCTGGCTCATCATTCTTGTAAGAAATAGAATCTACAGTTAAACCTGTGAAAGCTACAAGCTGGTTCTGCATAGGAAGTAAAGCATCGTTATCGCCAAACTTGTCATCAGCATTTACAGCTGAAGCAGTATATGTCTGAGAAAGCTTTGTGAAAGTACCATCAACTACTTCAACTTCGCCAGACCATTCTGACTTATAGCCAGTTACACGGAAGCCGTTGCCACCCTTGAACCATTCAGCATCTGCTTCATCGCAGGCAAGTTCATAAACAAAGACACCGTTACCCTTATCGTCTGTTGCATAAACAGTGATCTTGCCATCCCACCACGACTGGCTGTTCTGGGCATAAAGATCAAGAACTACTTCTGAATCTAACTCAGCAGCTGCATATTCCTCATATGACATAGCTGGAGATACTTCAGTTTCGTTTTCTACTTCAGTCTGATTTTCAGTATTGTCTACTACTGGTTCCTCTTCCTTCTTGCCGCAGGCAGTTAAAGAAAGAACCATCAGCAGCGCACATAAAGCCGCAAATAATTTTTTCATTTTTCAATTTCTCCTTGTTGATTTACAACACTACTATTATACTAAGTTTTAAATAATTGATTTTAAAGAATTAAACATAAACCGCTTACAAAAAAGAAAAACCCATGGATTTCCATGAGTTTCAGCGCTTAGATTAATACATTCCGCCCATATCTGGTGCAGGAGCTACATTCTTTTCCTTGTTGGTACCTACAGCTGCCTCAGTTGTGATCAATAGACCTGAGATAGATGCAGCATTTAAGATTGCCGACTTAGTAACCTTGCAAGGGTCTACAATACCTGATTCAAACATATCAACAAACTTGCCATCTTTGGCATCAAAACCAAAGTTTCCAGTCTGATCAAGCTGCTGATCAACGATATCATTACCATTAAATCCGGCATTCTCTGCAATCTGGTATAAAGGTGAACTCAAAGCGTCCAGAACTACTCTCATACCTCTGGAAACATCTGGATTCTCATCTCTTAATTCATCCTTAAGTTCCTTATAGATATTCACAAGGGCAGCACCGCCACCAATAACGATACCTTCCTCAATAGCGGCCTTAGTTGCGTTTAAGGCATCTTCAATTCTTAACTTCTTTTCCTTCAGTTCAGTTTCCGTAGTTGCGCCAACCTTAATAACGGCAACACCATTAGTCAGCTTGGCAATTCTTTCATGCAGCTTCTTCTTATCATAATCAGATTCTGTATTGGCAATCTGTGATCTAATCTGCTCGATACGGTTCTTAAATTCATCCTTATCACCAGCTCCTTCGATAATAGTAGTATTATCCTTTTCAATCACAGCCTTCTTGCACGAACCAAGATCTGCCATAGTCATATCCTTCAGATTCATGCCCAGATCCTTAGAAATAAAGTTAGCACCAACCAGAGTAGCGATATCAATTAACTGTTCCTTCTGATTATCACCAAAACCAGGAGCCTTGGTAGCTACTACATTGAATGTACCTCTTAACTTATTCACAATTAAAGTAGAAGTAACTTCATTATCAATATCATCGGCAATAATTAATAATGGCTTGTTAGCCTGAACAATCTTCTCTAAGATTGGCAGAATATCCTGAATAGTAGAAATCTTCTGATCAGTAACCATGATTAATGGATTCTCCATTTCCGTAATCATCTTCTCTCTGTCGGATGCCATATAAGGTGAAATATAACCCTTATCATAGCTTAAACCTTCAGTGACCTCTAATGTAGTTTCAAAACCCTTAGATTCATCAACATTGATAACACCATCTTTGCCAACCTTTTCCATAGCCTCAGAAATAATTTCACCAATTTCCTTAGAACCTGATGAAATACCGGCAACAGAAGCGATTTCGCTGGAAGTCTCTACCTTTCTTGACTTCTCAAGAAGCTTATCAGCTACAGCCTTGGAAGCCTTGGCAATGCCTTCTCTTAAAAGTACTGGATTTGCACCCTTTTCAACTGCATTCATACCTGAATGAATCATTGACTGAGCCAGTACAGTTGCAGTAGTAGTACCATCGCCGGCTGTATCATTAGTGTTATTGGCAACCTCATATACCAGCTTGGCACCCATATTCTCAAAAGTATCCTCAAGCTCAATTTCCTTGGCGATGCTTACACCATCATTAATAATCTGTGGTGAACCATAGCCCTTATCCAGGATTACATTACGTCCCTTAGGACCAATAGTAACCTTAACGGCATCAGCCAGAGTATCAACACCCTTTAATAAAGATTCACGGGCATCACTTGAATATTTAACAGTCTTTGACATATAAGTTCCTCCTTATTCAACAATGGCCAGAATATCCTCGGCCTTAATCAAGATTAAATCCTCGTCGCCATCCTTAATATCGGTTCCAGAGTACTTCTTATACATTACCTTGTCTCCTACCTTAAGCGGCATCTTATAGTACTTATCATTAATCTTTACTTCATCAAGATCGCTTACGGCAACTACTACCGCAAATTCCTCTTCCTTTTCCTTCTGTGAAATAATAATACCGGAAGCAGTAGTGTTACTTGCCTTCTCTTTCTTTAAAACAATGTTGTTATATAGTGGTCTAATCATCTTAACAACCTCCTTACATTGTTATATTTTATCTTTTTTTAGCACTT
>JBJFHC010000043.1:0-5282 GCA_051893275.1 Erysipelotrichaceae bacterium
GTTATCCATTCTGTCTTTTTATAAAACCCCCTTTATCATTTAATATCAGACCATAACTATAATCATAGTTTTCATTAAAATAAAAATCAGCGCATCTTCCTTCCGGACAGTAAACAATACTCCAGACTGTTTTTTCATAACTGTCCTCATTCTGCACATAATTCTTTTGCGCTACCGATTCCAGAAGATTTCTAACTGTAATCTCATCACCATAACCCTCGAAGGCATTCAATATGTCATATCTTTCATGTGACTGAAAAGAACCGATATCTTTCTTATAAGTGTCACAAAGATAATGATTAGTCACAACATCTGTATCTTCTACAAACATTATTCCATCGACATATTCTATAACCACACTCCTTCCTTTGGCATCGGCTACAGATAAATGATGAGCTGCACCAATTGAAGAATTCATATCATAATTCTTTAAAAGGCCAATTGCCTCTTCTACATCAGCCGCCTTATCTAACAGAAGCCTTATGGCGGTTGTGGTGGTCAGATCAGGTTTTTCGCTTCTTTGATGAGTTGCCTCATCATCCCCTGCCATCAGATCAGCCACAATTAATCCCTTTTCATTCATTCCATCAAGCGGAACATAGATAGAAGCCAGCGACTTAAACTCATCCATCGTTGATTTATCTGGTTCATATTCTTCGCCAAAGCCCAGAAAATCCAGGCAGCAAGTTGAAAGCGATTCATAGCCTTCATCCGGTTTTGTGTGTACCACCATTGTCTTACACATAGTCCAGTCATAGTTACGGCCAAAATAGTAAGTTCCATTATTATCTTGAACAAGAACAGCTGAACAGCCAAAGTCACCAGTACTAACATCACTTTCAACTTTATATAAGCCTTTTGACAGAAACGAAACCAGATATCTGGCTAAAGCTTCGTCGCTGTCAGTTCCTCCCTGTTCAAGGAATTCATCAAAGCCATAGTCTCCTGCATATTCCAGCGAATAAAGATTATCTTCCAGTTTATCAATGGTATTCGCCGATCTGACAAAATCGCCAAACATCAGCCATCCCTCAATCATAACTATTACCAGAACCACCAGAAAAATAGCTAAGGTCCATTTCAGCACCTTTCTGAATGCATTCATAATTTTATTTATCGCTTAAAAGGGCAGCCCCGGCACAGGCAAGACCTAAGCCTAAAAGAGAAACCGCTGTTTCCATTTCAATGCCCCCAAGCTTAACCAGTACCACTACAGCCACGCCCATAGCTAAAGCTAAGGCCTTTAATACTATTGATACAATTTCACCTATTGTTTTCTTTTCCATTTTGTCCATCTCCTTATAACTCAATTCTAAAATTTATTTTTAATTATAAATACTCACTTATTCAATACATTTGTGTCAGCTTTCTTAACACTCAGATACATTAATATTGCCAGAGTCCAGCCAATTATTATCGTAAAAATGCCAGTCTCTGAAACAAAGTACATCATATTATCACCTCTGGTAATTAAGCCAAACACCCCCTGATCCAGATTATTATGAGCTGCATGCAGGAAAGCTGACGGGAACATCGATTCACTCTTAAGTGCCAAAAGACCACACATCACCCCTACCGGGAAGATACATAGTATAAAGGCAATAATCTGGTACCATAAAGGTGTACCACTCATATAAGCTCCACCAATAATCAAAGGCAAATGCCATAAACACCAGAAAAGACTTGAAACAATCAGTGTCTTCTTTAAACCCAATTTCTCATAAAGCATTGGCGCCATACATCCTCGCCAGCCTATTTCCTCACCGGCTGCCGATATAAGATTTACAACAGTTCCCACAACAATTACTGGCAGGAGGTCCTTTAAAACCAGCGCTATATTTACTCCACTGTAGGCAAAATTATCCGGATACATAAACCAGTAGAATATATAGGGAAGCATAATATAGATAAATGGCAATAATACTCCCATCAGAACATAACGAATCTTACAGAGTTTAAAACCGCCATAATTAAAAAACTTCCTGATGCTGAACTTCTCCCTTTTCTCGATAAAATATACAATATTAGCGGCTATTGATCCTATTGCCGGCAGCCACATCAGCAGCAAATAAAGCCACCCTTCACCACCTGTACATATCTGATATTCAACAATGGCGGATAACACAATTACAGTCACAAAGAATGTAATAACTGACCACTTGCCATAATTTCTTTTTTCACTCAGCATTTATTTCACCTCTTATCCAATAAAGATTCATATCACTTAATCTCATTTCTATTGCGTTTTCATCCAGAATATAAAAATCCCACTGATTCAAGGAATTATCTATCTCTCCCTTAAATTCACCATGGATAAAATCATCCTGTCTTGTATAAGTTCCACTGTAAGACAAAGCACCAATAAATAAAGAAATATCCTTATCATCAATGCTCATGCCAGCACCCCATTCACTGAAGCCTGGATACTTATCCATATCATCAAAGATACTTAAATCATTTTTTGTTTCATCCAGAATCCATGTATCATTAATATTTACTTCTTTATTCTGAACAACGGTTTCCTTATTATTACAGCCTGTAATAATAATTAAACATAACATAATCAATAACAGTTTCTTCATGTTCTACCTCCTGAATAAAGGACCTGCAAATACCACTATTAAACCTATTAAAAGTAAAGGCATGGCAATATTAACTAAGCCCTCAATAAACATAATCATCAGTATTAATGGTAAAGTAAGCACAAACAGCAGTCCTTTCGCAATACCCATTGCCGCCTTAAAGGCCAGCATTGTCAGTTTAATGACAAACACAACAATTCCAATAGTAAATAATATAAACATATATTCCTTTCTCCTACCGTTCGGTAGCTAATTTAAGCATAAAAAAGAAACTTATTTTTTTATCGGATGACGTATAACCGTCCTCCATTTAGAAGGTTCCACCTTCCTGGCATCTGAAAGATAGATTTCATGATGAAATCTCTTATCATTCATATCATTTTCATAGCCATTCTCTTCAATATACTTATCCATAAGCTTAACAGTCTTTGGTTCATCATCAAATGGACCATGATGCATAATCTGTACGCAAAGCCCTTCATCAACTGTTAAATATTCAGCCTTTGAACAGTCTATTTTCTTCTTTTTAGAAGCTGTTTCCTTTGCCCATTCAAAATCCTTCTTAGAAACAAAATCAGGCAGACGGATAACACTTATCCATTTATAACCATCCTTATTAGAATAATCAATATCCCACCAGAAACCTTCAAGTGGCGGTACCACATACTCAAAAAATCCTTCTATTTTATAGTCAGTCTTATAGCTCATCTTCAGGGTATAGGCAATGGCATAAAGAATACCTATAGCTTCTTTATATTCTCCATCCTCGGCATTGGGATTTCCCTGACCTCTTAGCGCAATATAATTAATTCTAGGAACAGTCACAATCTCTGGTTTATTCTTAGGAAGGTAAAATTCCTTATATTCCCTCTTAAAATCAAATGCCATAAACTCTAAAAAACTCCCTTATATGTCTTTCGATTAAACTCATTATCTCTGCTTCTGAGTCGATATCTCTATCCATTACATTCAGCCAGGCAGATACCGGCAGACAAAGCTGGGCTGCCATAATCTCAACATCACCATTTTTAAGTACCCTATTATCTACAAGCCTTTTTACCATTACCATAAAGAAATTCATAACATCGCTATAATTCTGCCTGGTCAAAAGTTTAGACAGTCTGTCATTCTGAAACTGCTCAATAGTCAGCATTTTTCTGGCTTTGGATATAACTGGATCATGCAGTATATAGCTGATATGCTCTTTAACCATCCTTACAGCCTCATCAGCATTTTCCGGCATTTTCACTTTATCGGGATTAGCCATTGCTGATTTTTCAGCATACTGTTCAAGAACATTCTTAACCAGGGCATCAAGTATTGCCTGCTTAGAACTATAGTGTGAATATAGTGAAGCCTTCTTTATCCCTACTGCATCCGCAATAGAAGAAATAGAAGTAGCCTCATAGCCCTGTCTGGAAAAAAGATCCAGCGCTGCGTCAAGTATCTCCTGTTTGGTGTTTCCTCTATCCATAATCATCTCCCATATCAATAATACCTACCTATCGGTAGTTAGTTAATACCTCTACTTATAGTTAGAACCCATAGCACATTGTAAAACCTGACCTTAATGGAGAGTCAACTTTAAACAAAAAGATCTTTCAGCACAAGTTTATTTACGACAATATCAGAATTTTCATTTTCCTTTAGACCGGACATAGTTATCATTGTCAGAAAAATACTTTTTTTAGTCTTTGTCTGTTCCCTGAAAACTTCAATTTTATGAATAAGTTCTTCTCTATATTTAGTACTTATAGAATACTCCGATAAAGAATATTTCATTTCACACAGGTTAATAATGTTGTCTTTTCTGTCGATTAAAAGATCAATCTGAGTTTTATCTTTTTTATCTCGATTTCTAAAAGAATAAATGTGACAGGATACATTCTCAAAACCCATAGCTTTCTTTATCTGTTTTATATGAAGAAGACATAAAATTTCAAACGAGAGGCCACACCACGAATAATATCCAGGACTCGAAACAAAATCGGACCATGACTCAATTTTACCCTGCATAAAATTCAGACAGAACAAAGTGAGAGGATCTGCCAGCTGATAAATAGCATTATTGGAACTAAGACCAAAATTATAGTATTTGCGAATAAAACCACATTGTTCCAGTTCCTCAAGACATTTAGTCAGCTCTCTACCGTCAGTTTTGGTGGCTTCACTTATGTCGGTTCTGGTTAAGCCCATTTTCCTTTTGAAAAGAGCTTTTACAATTTTCAGATGCTTATTTCCATTTTTAAACAAAGATATAAATAAAGTATCAAGTTCATTATGTAACGGAGCACCTTCTGCAAAAAACATCCAATCTATATTAGCTGCAAGACTTTTGCCGGGCATGAAATAATTAAGGTAATAAGGAATTCCGCCAAGTATCATATAGCATTCAGCAATCTGAGAATCGGAATAATTTATACCTTTCTGCAAAAGAAACGATCTGCATTCATTCAGATTAAAAGGCTGAAGGTGTATCTGCATTGTGATACGGTTATATAGACCGCCCGTATTCTTTACAATGTTATTTAAAATCCAGGAAGTAGCTGAACCACAAACAATTAGAAAAATATCATTTCTGATAGAAGCCCAGCTGTTCCAGAAATAATCCAGCGCAGCCTTGAAATTTGACCTTGGTGTATCAAACCATGGGAGTTCATCCAGAAAAACTACTTTTCGTTTTTCATTTCTTTTATTTAG
>JBJFHC010000044.1:0-2005 GCA_051893275.1 Erysipelotrichaceae bacterium
TTTTTCGGGTATTTAATTATGCTTTTTTCGGGTAAATTACAGATATCTCTTTAACAGATTCATAATTAATGGTACAAGGATAAGCTGCAGTACTATACCCGGCAGTGCATTAAAGAAAGCTGAAGCCATAAAAGCCTTAAAACCAATACCCATCATAAGATACATTACTATGCCCCAGACAACACGTCCCATAATCATTGAGACAATAAGTGAAACATAAACACTCAAAGTATTCTTATCTTTAAAGCGATTATAGACAAGATTAATGGTAACGGCATAGGTCAAAAGCTCAAAAGCCATCGCAATGGCTGATGGATACATTGGCGGCATACCAAATATCAGGCTTCTTACAAGCGGTGTAATAAAGCCCACTATTGCCGCATATGGAAGACTTAAACATAAGCCAGATAGCATCACTGGAAGATGCATAGGCAATAACATACTTCCAAACTGTGGTATCTGACCAGTCACAAAAGGAAGCACCAGGCCCAGTAACAGGAATACTCCCGAGAGTGTCAGTTCTTTTACTTTCATTTCATTTTTCCCCTTTTAAAATAATTCATCAGTATCAACAATAATATCAGCTCTATTTTTTACATCAAGCTTATTAAAATAATCTCTTTCCTTAACAAGCCAGATATTCTCAAAAGAACTGATATCATCTTCTCTTATCTTCAGTCTATTAATCTGAGCATCTTTAGAACACTCCAGAAAGACTCTTAGATCACAGTTATCATGCATAAAACTGTAAGTGCCCTCAATCAGTATAGGTTTATTTGAATCAATTAAATATTCATTACTATACTTCTGATTATTACAGCTGAACTTTTTATATCTTCCCTTCTTTAAACATTCATCAAGATATTCCATATTCATATTGCCGCCAGGAAAATCAAACCAGTTCTCTTTTCTTTCAGCTTTTGGCAGATAGAAATCATCAGTATGTATTATGTTTATATCAAATATCTCATTTAATATATCAGAAAGCACAGACTTACCTGAACAGCACATACCATCTATCTCTATTACCGCTTTACTGTTATTTTCGGTTAATTCATATATTTCTTTTATAACAGGATAATAGAAGGCATAATCCCTCTTAATCAGACGGTAATGAGGATGATAATGTTCATTGTAAGACTTGCTGTGATGAATATCCCTTATACCATCTTTAAGATATTCCTCACTGCCTTCAATCTCTTTAAGATATTCAATAAACAGTTCATCGTTATCTTCCTTTACCATTGATAATTCAAACAGTTTGCACAATAGTTTCCTGTCGGTATTTTTATCAAAATAGAATCGGGCATATTTATCACCAAGATATTCTATATATTCAGATTCATTACAGTCCTCATTTAAAAGATAGCTTAGATAATCAGACTTATGCATATGAAAAGGACCATAGACTGCCTGATAGGCCAGCTTTATCTGATCGATGGTTTCCATATGCGGATATTTAACAGAATGTTCCTCTAAGAGTTCTTTAAACGGCATGTACTTATTTTATATAATATTGAAGAAAAGAGGAAATTAAGATGAGTTCAAAAGTATACTTCACTGATTTCAGATGTCCGGTTGGAACATCAAGAATCGATAAAATCAAAATGTTATGTAAGGCTGCCGGTATCGACAAGATTGACTTTGATGGCAAATTCACAGCCATCAAGATGCACTTTGGCGAACTGGGTAATCTGGCCTTCTTAAGACCAAACTATGCCAGGGCTATTGCCGATATTGTCAAAGAAAAAGGCGGCAAACCTTTCCTTACTGACTGTAACACATTATATCCAGGAAGCCGTAAAAACGCTTTAGACCATCTGGATTGTGCGGAACTTAATGGTTTCAATTCCATAAGTACCGGTTGTCATGTCATCATTGGCGATGGCTTAAGAGGTACCGACGAAACTGAAGTACCAATTGATGGCGAATATATTAAGTCAGCCAAAATAGGCAAAGCCATTATGGATGCCGATGTATTTATATCCTTAACCCATTTCAAGGG
>JBJFHC010000044.1:2105-5234 GCA_051893275.1 Erysipelotrichaceae bacterium
TATGATGCCATCTCCAATCCAAACTGGAACACCAATGAACTATTAGACAGAAAAATGGCTGAATATGCCTGGGCTGTCTGCAAAGACCGTCCATGTTTCCATGTCTCCCTGGTTATGGATATTTCTCCTAACTGTGACTGCCATGGTGAAAATGATGCCGCAATCCTGCCAGATATTGGTATCTTTGCCTCATTTGATCCGGTTGCCCTGGACCAGGCCTGTGTCGACATGTGTTTAAAACAGACACCACTTGAAAACTCCCAGCTGTCTGATAATCTGCACAAAGAAGACTGGCATCACCACCATGATCACTTCAAGGACAATAACCCAAATATTGAATGGAAGGCAACTCTTGATCAGGCTGAAAAGATCGGCTTAGGTACAAGAGACTATGAACTCATAAAGCTTAAATAATAATTCAGGACAGAGCAATATCTGTCCTTTATTATTCAATTTCACTTTTAATTGCAATTTCACTACATTGGTGAAACTGATGTTAAAAGTGAAATTAATATTGTAAGGTAATCCTTTCACTGATATAATTAGTTACACCAGGATGGTGAAAGGGGTGATAAAAGTGAAATATGATTTATCAAATGAACAGTTTACATATTTTGTAGAAGATATTCCAATTGTTAAAGAATGCATTATAGAAAATGACAAAGATGCACTGATAAAATTTAACAATGGAAATACTGCCAATGTATCTCTTTTTGTGGCGGATACAGGATATCCAAAACAGATTAAAGAAATTATCAGCGATATTAATTCAGATTCCTACCCCGTGATATTGGCGCCTTATATTAGCGAACAGAGTGCAAAGCTATGTGCTGAAAATAATGCCGGTTATTTAGATATGGCTGGCAACTGTTCTATTGCACTAGATTCACTTTATATTGAAAGAAAAGGCAACAAAAACAATAACATTCCAAAAAGATCTTTGAAGTCCATCTATGAAAAGTCTTCTACTGTATCTTCTTTGATTCTAAGAATCATGCTGGAAGACATATCCAGAATATGGAAACTAAAAGAACTTGCCGCTACAGCCTCCTGCAGCATAGGTCAGGTCTCTAAAGTTAAGGATTTTCTGCTTAATCAAAACTACATTGAACATACTTCAGACGGCATAAAGATAATTAAGCCTGAATCAATATTAAATGACTGGTTACAGGTTTATAACATTAATCCAGAACCTTCCAGGCAATATTACTCACTGGAAAATATTCCAGTAATAGAGTCAAAAATATCCGCAATGAAAGCTGAAACGGGTATAGATGCTTATCTTACCGGTTTCTCTGGGGCTTCCAGATATCAGCCGGTGGTCAGATATTCTAAAGTGCATTTATATATTGATGCCATAAATATCGATAAAGCTGTTGCTTATCTTAATCTTAAAAAAGTTGATTCCGGTGGGAATGTTGTCATCATGGTTCCATATGATGATTGCGTTAAGTATGGCTCAAAAATTCAAAAAGACAGCTTAACTGTATCTCCAGTACAGCTTTATCTTGACTGTATGAACATCAAAGGAAGAGGAGAAGAGATGGCCCAGGCTATTCTGGAAAGGGAAATAATCAAATGATCCATGATGAAGATTTAAATCCTTCAAACGACTAAGATATTCATATTCCTCATTTCCTTCACAGATAATACAGATTTTATGCTTGTCAAAAAGTCTGGGCAGCTTATTTGCCATTGGTACTGTTTCCCTTCATGTCACCTTTTATACTTAATAAGGAGTTTATCAGCTCTGGGTCAGGCAATGCTCCCAGAGCGCCTTTTCGATACTTTTCCATAATATCCGTTGTATCTCTAACTCCCTGCTCAGCTGTAAAATCAGCGAGCGAATAGACATAAACACCTTCCTCATCCTTATGAACAAACCATATCTGTTCCTTACGGAACATTCTTTTACAGTCCATAAGGTTAATATCATGAACCGTAAATATCATCTGTGCATTTGTATTCAGCTCATTATTAAACATCGCAACAATGGCTCTGGTAAGTTTAAAATGAATACTGCTGTCAAGCTCATCTACTACCAGAATTCTGCCCTGTTCAAGCGCTTCTATAACATAACTGGCAATAGCTGCAATCTTCTTTGTTCCTGTGGAATCAAATATCATACTAGGTACCTGAACCCCTTTATATGTGGAAACCAGTCTAATCTGATCCATAATATTTTCGGGAATATCAAGTGCCTTCTCGTCTGGCTTTTCATTATTCTCACCAGTTTTCAGCTGCACCTTATCCATGTCTACATATTCAAAGTTATCCATATATAAGTCGGCATTTTTTATGAACTCAACAATATTGCGCTGCAGCTGATTTCTGTTCTTCATCAGTTCAATAGTATGCTGCATTGGTATGTTATTCATATTGATAATATCGATCTTCTCAGCAAATCCAACAAGAATCTGTTTCATCTTATTGATATGCTCAAATTTGTTTGTATCTATTACGTAACACAGCAGACTATTCTTTGATACAACAGGAATCATAGCCTGTAGTGATTCATCTATGCATTCATATATTTCTGTATTTATATCCTTCTTTAACCAGCAGACTTCTTTTTCATTGTTATACTGGTCTTTGAATATTTCCGAAAATGATTCATATATATATTCTTCTTTTTTTGCATCATACTTAAAATCATAAGAAAACTTTCTTCCAGATGACAAAAATGTTACACCAAGTTCACACACATCACTCCTGGTAAAAATATTAGGAATTAAACCATTTTTCTTATTTAGAAGCACATTCTTTATAGCGCCAATACACTTAATCAGACAGGTTTTTCCTGCGTTGTTTGGACCATATATCCCAGCTGTCTTAAGTACATTAAAGTTATTCTCTTTATGAACATTTGCTCCAAATTTTTTATTTCGCATATCTGCATTCATCGAAAATGTGATACTATCTTCAAATATATAACAATTCTTTGCTCTTACTTCTATAATCATGACTTATTACTCCTGGTTACTTTCTACTGTTATTATACTATTAATTATTTTTTATGCAATTTTTTTACATGTTTTAGTTTTTTACAGTACTGCAGGGTTTATAGAATATAAAACTGAAATATATAAACAGCACATTACTCTAAATATTGCCTGTTTACTCTATCAA
>JBJFHC010000045.1:0-5206 GCA_051893275.1 Erysipelotrichaceae bacterium
TTTTCAATAAGAGCGTCCTGAAGAACATTTGAAAAATTAACATTATCTTTACTGTCAGATCGTTAAGCCACTCGGGTATAGATAATGTTTATTTAATTTCTTTTGTCTTGTATCTTCTGACAATCATATTCCACCAGCATTACCAGCAGACCAGGATTATTATCCATCACATCTTTTATCTTTGATGGTTTATTGATTATTCTTTCATAACTGTCATCATCCAAATCAAGATATAGCCCAAGCGCTTGAGAAGCATTCAAAAACGCTTCTTCAATTGTCTCTCCATTTGTAAAACATCCTTCCAGATCTGGAAATTCTACCCAATAAGAATTATCATCTTCATGAAATACTGCAGGATAATAAACTTTAGACATATTTGTTCTCCTTTTTCAAGACAGGGAGGGCTATTTCAGCCCAGCTTGTTTCAGTATCGCCTGTTCCAAATCTTTTCCCAAGTCTTTGGTGTGAAATGGGACTATTACAGTCTTTTTGGTTATCGGATTTTGAAACTTTCTATGGGAACCACCGTTTCCTTTCATCTCAATATATCCATTTTTCTTTAAAAGACTCGCCATTTCCTTAGACGTCATTGGCATATGGCATCCTCCTTCACACTTATATTACGTATTATTACGTATTTAGATAGTTTGGAACTGTTTTTTGCCAGATATTAAAAATTATAAAAACTTCATAAAATAAAACCGGCATGCCTGGCATACCGATAATATTTCTTAATTATTCATTAACCATTTCATTGATTACGATAGTTGCACCCGCAATATTGGCACCGCCTACATAATCAAATTCATCAAGACCATATTCATTAATGGCATCAAGACACTGCTTATGAACAGCCTTCATGATGTTGTTTAACTTGCCGTCAACTTCTTCAAATGACCACTTAACCTTAGCTGCATTCTGTTCCATTTCCAGATAAGAAGTCGCAACGCCACCGGCATTGGCAGCCTTGCCTGGGGCAAAGATAACACCATTTTCCTTATAGTACTTGATAGCTTCATTATCATCTGGCATATTGGCGCCTTCAGCTACGACCTTGACACCATTCTTAACCAGTCTCATAGCTCTTTCCAGATTGATTTCATTCTGAGTAGCGCAAGGAAGTGCGATATCAACATTCAGATCAACATCATAGATTGAACCCTCATGATATTCACCCTTAGAATATTCTTTTAAAGAAGTTCTCTTTTCTTCCTTAAGTACTCTTACTTCTTCAACATCCAGATCTTCATCCAGGATATAGCCCTTAGAATCAGACATGCCGACTACCTTCCAGCCCAGCTGCTGACACTTCTTGGCTGCATAGATGGCTACATTGCCTGAGCCAGATACGACAACTCTTGGGTTTTCAATTGGCTTACGCTTTAAGATTTCTTCAACAAAATATACTAAACCAAAACCAGTTGCCTCAGTTCTGGCTAAAGAACCACCCATGGCTACAGGCTTTCCGGTAATAAATCCCTCTTCATCTTTTCTATCATCATATTCCTTGAACGCATTGTAGAAATGAGTGATTTCTCTGGCACCTACACCAATATCACCAGCTGGAACATCAATTCCTTCACCAATATATTTATGCAGCTCCTTCATAAAAGAGTAACAGAAACGCTTGATTTCTTCTTCTGACTTGCCCTTAGGATTAAAGTTAGAACCACCCTTGCCACCGCCCATTGGACAGGTTGTCAGAGCATTCTTGAATACCTGTTCAAAAGCCAGGAACTTCATAATTGACTCATTTACAGTTGGATTAAGCCTTAAACCGCCCTTATAAGGACCATTCAGATTATTGTGCTGAACACGATAGCCATGATATACCTCGACATGTCCATCATCCATTTCCACCGGTACCTTAAATGAAATAATACGGTCTGGTGTAACCAGTCTCTCTAAGACACCCATCTTCTCATATTCTGGGTGCTTATCAAAAATAATTGAGATAGAATCTAAAACCTCCTCAACAGCCTGGATATATTCCTTCTGCCAAGGGTATTCTCTTTTTACATCATCCACTACTTTCTGTACATATGCGTTCATATATTTACCTCCAACATACAGGAAATATTATATCGAAACAATTTTCCTATATGAATATTCCTGACATAAAAAAAGTAAATATTTCCTTAATTAACTGAAAACTTTTACATATATAACATACAGCAGAACTGGCATAATCATGCCAAAATAACTATATTCTGACATTATCAGCATATTAAAAATCGAATGAAAACAGATGGAAAAGACAATTAATGCGAAAGTACCAGTATAGAACAGCTTCTTCTGTTTCCTGACCATTGAAATACCAAGGCCAATAATAAGTGTACACATGCCATGATTCAAAGAAGTCGACAAGCCTCTGATTAAAGCCCATAAATAATTTACATACTCAATATTAGTTACAAGAATATATGTATTCTCCAGCAGTGCAAAACCAATACCCACCGCCATTGCAAGCGAAACAATCTTCTTAAGTCTGTCATCAATAAGAATTGCATAAAACAGTATCGGCAAAGCCTTTAAAACTTCCTCAACAGCCGGAGCTATCTCAATCGAAACTCTCGCAGAATTAAAACCAGTATAAAACTTAAGACAGCTGTTTATCTCATAGCTGCATACCGCAGCCATCATACCCAATATCATAAAACCCACAAGCCATATGGACTCTTTATCTATTATCTTCAAAAGCAGAAGAAGCGGAATCGCAATACAGATAAATATTATATAAACCATCTGTTCACACTCCTTCTAAGCACCGGAAGCATCAGCACAATAATTATTAAACTAACAAAATCAGGAATGTTATAAATAAATGAAATACACAACAAAACTATCAGCAGATTATAAAGCCTCATAGAATCAACAATGCCCATTTCAATATCTTCAATAATCAGATGCTTAAATGAAAAATAAAGACTTAAAAATGCCGATACAGCCACAAAAACATTGCTTAACTCAAACGCTTTAAATAAAACCGCTCCTGATATATTCAATAAGCAAAACAATAATGAAATAATACGGTATTTCCTAAGCCTGCCGCTTTTATCATCCACCAGAGAATCCATGGCTCCGTAATATGATGAAAAAAGAAACAGAAACATCGCCGTATATCCCAGTCCTCCAACAATATTCGGAGAGTTAAATCCGGTAACCGCAGAAACAGTTTCATAGACTGCAGAAAGAAAATAAGAGAAAATTCCAAAACAGGCAATACGATAAAACAAAGGCACTTTCTTTGACTTTATAGTCTTTAAACCGTATAAAGAAACAAGTAAAGAAACAGATAATCTAACGTATACCATTTTTCTTATTTTTCATTAAAACAAACATTGCCAGTGCACCAGCCAAAAAACCGCCTGAGGCAGCACTTATGGTTAAACCAGTACCAGAACCACTGATGGTTGCGTTTAAATTCATATTGCCCAGTTCAGAAACCAGAGAATTATAAGTGCTTAAAGAATCCTGCACATATACCATCTTATCCTGAATCTCGATAGATTTGTTATTAATATAAAGTTCCAGAAGATTTATGGCGTAATCAAAATCAGTATCTGGACAGTCCATACCTCTATCCGACATGAAAGAAATAATTTCATTATCGATATATTCAGTCTTATTATCCCTGTCGCTGACTAATTGTTCTTTATATTTCTCAGCCTGGTCTATATCATTTTGAATATTATAAATTTCAGCAACATATTTTTGCGTATTATCTTTAACGTTGGCAGCCATCTGAAGCTGCAGCTTGGCAAATATTTCCTGAGCATTCATCCCCTCATCCATCATACTGGCGGTTAAAAAGTCATTATAGTCTTCTTCATCCAGTTTACTAAGAAGTTCGCTGATTCTATCGATATTCTCTTCATTATAGCTGCCAGTAAGTTCAATAAGCTCATCAAGCATATCCTGATAGTCATTTTCAGCCTTAATACCTGCCACAAAAAGAACAGAAAACAGACAGATTACACAGATAATTTTCTTAAACATATCTCTACCCCTTTTTTTGATCATCCATCACTATTATATACGGGCTAACAGACAAAAAGTAAAATAACCGCCACATCATCAGCGACAGCACTCATTACTTATTATTCTTATTCAAGGTAAATAACATTATGGCGTTATATAAACCAAATACCGCAAAAGAAACAATTTCTAAAGACTTTTCATGAACAAAACCATTAATCATAAGCACAAAAGACAGAATCATCAAAACAAGATGCAGTACTTTTTTAAATTCCAGCTTATTAGCAACACAAATATAAAGAAAGATCATCATTATAGTCAGAACAATAAGTTCAGTCAGTGCCAGCCTGTAAAAGCCAAGCAGGTAAGTCAAGCTCATTAAAACCAGAAACAAATAAACCGTATACCTTAAATATATAGCTGAAACCGCCTTATTAAATCTCATTATTTTTCCCTCCCTTAGACTGCTAATCATCATTATATAAGACTGCTGTTTAAAAAAGATAAAAGTTCTGATCAGCTTTATAAATTTACTTTCATAATAATTCTCAGGACAAAGTCACCAATAAAAGGTATCTTCCACCCTTTATACTGATATGCTCTATACAGCATATAAAAATAAATTAAACTGGTAAATATCAAAATTGCGATGGTCATAACAGCAAAAAGTGTCTCAAAGAATGGAACTAACGATGCAATAAATCCCGCCATATTAAGCAATAATTTGAAAGCCAGATCAATAAGGCCATATTCTATGCAGCAGAATTTTACCAGTTTACTTTTCTTTTCAAAAAAGGCAATAACAAATAAAACCAGGGCACCAAAATTAACGAAAAAGAAATTAAATCTGCTTAGTATTTCCGGTATCAGAAAAACAATCATTACCACAATTGAAGCATCTATATTAAAATATGATGAATTATGTCTTTTAAAGTCAATTAAATCATCAAACAATATTTTTTTCAGATTCATGAACCTTCCTCCTGTACTGATGTAAAGAAAACAGAAAACCATTCATGTGCTTCCTTAATATTTACATCCCGTAATTATTATATCTGTTTACAAAAAAACAGCCAGATATAAATCCAGCTGTCTATAGAAATAAATTTAAGTTTAAATATTAGCCAACGTACTTAGCTGCAGATTCACCGGCAATCTGACCAAAGACGATAATATCACATACTGCGTTACCGCCAAGTCTGTTTGCACCATGAACACCACCAGTAAC
>JBJFHC010000046.1:0-5204 GCA_051893275.1 Erysipelotrichaceae bacterium
AGCCTGTTAATGCCGGTATTAGCATGGTG
This sequence comes from Erysipelotrichaceae bacterium, assembly GCA_051893275.1. Lineage (GTDB taxonomy): Bacteria > Bacillota_I > Bacilli_A > Erysipelotrichales > Erysipelotrichaceae > Colivicinus. The sequence goes on from JBJFHC010000046.1 coordinate 30, forward strand.
GCCAGTATTGATAATATAGCCAGCACTACTATAAGTTCCACCATGGTAAAGCCATTGTCATGTTTTTTTATGCAACAGCAGTTTATTCATGTGAACTATTATTTCAACAAAAGACCGCCACTATCTTTGAATATGTGACGGTCTATCGTTAATCAGTAAATACCACAGTCAGTTCTGGTTCCCTTTTCATATTGCGCATATCGAACACTTGAATAATACCTGTAGCCTCCCGCAAAATTATATGCATCATAGCCAAGATTGTTCAGTATTCTTGAAGCTACATAAGACCTTAAACCTGATTGGCACATGATATATATTTTCTTTGATTTATCCAGTTTATCAAGATTATCTCTTAACTCATCAACCGGAATATTGAGTTCAAAACCAGCTGCATGGCCTCCTGAATACTCTTCTTTAGTTCTGGTATCCAGAAGAATGACATCATCTCTGTCCTGTAATGAATCAATATCTTCGACAAAGAAATGCTTAACCAGACCGTTTATCACATTCTCTGCCACAAAGCCTGCCATATTGACCGGATCCTTGGCTGAGGAATATGGAGGTGCATAGGCCAGATCAATATCCTTAAGATCATTAGCCTTAATACCAGCATATATTGCGGTTGACAGAACATCAATACGCTTATCCACACCGTCTCTGCCTACTATCTGGGCACCTATAATCTTATGATCATCCTTTTTGAACAGAAGCTTTAAGGTCATGGCGCTTCCGCCTGGATAATACGAAGCATGAGAGGCAGGAGAAATAATTATCTTTTCATATTCCATATTATTCATCCTTGAAAGACGTTCATTTAATCCTGTACTGGCAACAGTCAGATCAAATACTTTTAATACCGATGAGCCAAGAGCGCCTTTATAGACAGAACCAATACCCGCCATATTATCAGCCGCAATTCTGCCCTGCTTATTGGCCGGACCTGCCAGAGCTATATTTGTATAAGTACCTGATACTCTGTTCAAAATCTGTACCGCATCACCACAGGCATAAATATCAGGGTCAGATGTGCGCATATGTTCATCTGTCACTATGGCATTCTTAAAGCCCAGCTTAAGTCCAGCTTCCCTGGCCAGAGTACTGTCAGGAATTACGCCAATTGCCAGTATTACCAGATCGGATTTAAGTGTTTTACTGTTATCCAGATAAGTGACTATCTGATTATCCTCTTCTTTAAAGCCTTCTACACCGGCATTAAGCATAAGCTCTACACCGTTGTCTCTCATTTCCTTTTCCACAAAGGATGCCATATCTTCATCTATCTGTCCCAGTATCTGTGGAGCCTTATCAACTATGGTTACCTTCTTATTAAGATGCCTTAGATTCTCAGCTGTTTCCACACCGATAAAGCCGCCACCAACTACTGTTATGGATTCAATATTTGTTTCAGATACTGCTTCTTTAATTCTGAAAGTATCTTCAACCGTTCTTAATACCAGAATCTTTTCGCTGTCTATACCCTCAAGCTTTGGTTTAATTGGCTTTGCGCCAACTGAAATCAATAATTTATCATAACTGTCTTTAAACTCAGTATTATCAGACAGATTCTTAACAGTCACTTCTTTATTTAAAGGATCAATATGAATTACCTCATGAAGAACCTTCACATCTATATTAAATCTGTTCTTAAAAGACTCTGGTGTCTGCAGGGTAAGCTCCTCCTTATCCTCAATTACCCCGCCAATATAATAGGGAAGACCACAGTTGGCATAGGAAACATAGCCTGACTTCTCATATATTGTGATTTCAGCATTCTCATCAAGTCTTCTAAGCCTTGCCGCTGCCGAAGCTCCACCGGCAACACCGCCAATTATTATTACTTTCATACGATTAACCTTCCTTTATAATTTGATATTCCACCTATATTTTTAACATTTGTATAGCCCATGCTCTTAAGCAGAGAAACAGCCGATGAACTTCTGGCACCCGATAAACAGTGCACAAACAACGGAGTATTCCTGTCTTTCACTTTCTTCTGAATGTCCCTGATATTATCAAGCTCAATATTAAAGCTTCCCTCAATATGACCACTTCTATATTCGTCCCTGGTTCTTACATCCAGAAGCACAGCATCTGTGGTATTCCTAAATTCCTCAACACCTTTATTGATATCTTTTCCAAACAGAAAGCTAAACATTATATTGCCTCCTGAAGCATTCTTTCTATCTCTTCCTTAGGCCTGAAACCGCTTGATGTCTTTGCTATCTTTCCATTATTTACTATCATCAGTGTAGGTATGCTCATCACTCTGAAAGCCTGGGCAAGTTCAGGGTTTTCATCAACATTGAGTTTGCATACTTTTATATCATTTCTTTGATTGGCTATTTCTTCAATAACCGGTCCCAGCATTCTACATGGGCCACACCAGTCGGCATAGAAATCAACCAGTACTGGTTTATCTGACTTCATCACTTCATATTCAAAGTTAATTGCGTTTAATTTTATTTCTGACATATTTATTACCACCTTTTTATGTCTTAATTCTACCTGTAATAAACATATCCTTCCGTGACTTAGTCACATTTCTTAATAATTATTTTTCCTCTTTTGACTTCAATCAGTCCTCTATCCGCAAACTTTCTTAAAGTACGGGTAACTACCTCCCGGGCACTGTTTATCTCGCTGGCTATTTCATCCTGGGTGATAGTTAAAACATTAGAGTCACTCTTATCGCAAAGATCTGTCAGATAATCCCAGAGCCTGTCATCAAATTTCTTAAACAGCAGATCTTCCATAACACTTACTACATCAGAAAACCTTTCAGTCAGAAGCTCATAGACTGAAGCCTTTACATAGATATTTTCATTTAATTTAAGCAACACAGATGAAGGTATTACATATAACAAAGTATCCTCATAAGCCTCTACCAGAGTATCAAAACGAAGTTTCTTAATTACACAGGATGCCGTAACAGCGCAACAGTCTCCCTCTTCAACATGAAAAAGCGTTGCCTGCCTGTCGCTGTCACTTATAAGAGAGACCCTTATATCACCCTGCGCAACTATTATCATTCCCATGCAGGAAAAATCATCACCATAGATTAGCTGCCCCTTTTTAAAACTTTTTATAACGCAGCTGTTTACAGCCAGCTCCTTTTCCTGCTCAGACAGATTATCCCAGAAAGGAAGGCTTCTTAATACATCTATATCCATACCATTATTATATTAAACAAATGCCGATATAAAGCCTGCTCAATTCTTCTTTAACAGACCGCAATCATAAAACACGATCAGATTTAAACAAAGCTTCATCTTTTTAATTTAAAAACCATCATCTTCAGATAATGATGGTTAATACAGAAAATTATTTAATAACTCCTCCAGTGGGAAAATCTTCTCTGTCAGGGAGAACATATACCCCTTTCGCGCTATAGAAAAACTCTACAGTCGGGCTTCCTTCTGGCAGAGAAGCTATATATTTCTCATAATTATCTACCGCTTCTATAAAATCAGCATACTGCTCATATGACATAATGCCATTTACATAATCCTTACTGGCATTTTGAAGCACATCATATGCTGATTTAAGTTCAAAAGAGTTCATATCTCTTCCGCCACTTACCAGATCAAGAAAATCATCATCAAGTTTTCTGCCACAGATTTTTTCAAACTCTGTAACAATACTCTCTTTCATTTCCTCATTCAGTTTCACTGAAATACGCCATCCTTAAATCTGTCATAGCTGAACATGACGATGTCTGAATCATCAGGCAGAAGAGCTATATAATCGCGGTAATTCTCTACCGCCTGTAAAAATGAAAAATACTTTTCCTGAGACATAGTTCCATTCATATAGTAACGACTTTTCTCCATTACCATATCAAGAGTTATGCTCTCTTCAATGTCGTACATATCTCTTCCACCGCTGACATTATCCAGAAAATCATCACTCAGTTCCCTGCCGGCTGCCCTGCTTAGTTCTTCTTCAACCGATCTTATCATTTCTTTATTCAGTTTCATTTAATGAGCCCCCTCATAATGCGTATCTATGCCACTGCTTCCACAAAACGGGCAACAGTTTACAGTTCCCGGAGTACCTTTAAATACCTGCTTACAGCTAAGACACTTGAAGTATTCACTCATAGGCTCGCCACAATATGGGCAGTCTTCACCACCGCTTACTTTATCAAGCTGTTCATTCTTTAATTCATTTTCTTTCATTGTGTTCTCCTTTTTATGAATTTTTGATTAAGTACGGCACTACCGGAATGTTTTCTGGATCTTTAATTGTTACATCTGCATCATCATTTGATGGTTCTACATAATTTTGAATGGTCTGTTGTGTATTTTCTACAAATGGTGTTATTGTCAATATCGGATTGGGTTCAGTATATGACTGAATATTCTGCGTGCTGCTGGATGTAAGATCTTTTGTGCCAAAGACAATATCCACATCCTCACCACCACTTACATTTTTAAGTTCTTCATCACTCAATTTCTTTATATTATCTTTGTTCATTTCCTTATCCTAATTTCCAAAAGCATTCTTAATCGCTTCCATAGCATCCTTAATTGTTTTATAAACTTTCATAGGACCTTCCATCATTTCATCACTCTCACTCAGAGTTTCCTGTCCACCACTTACTTCTTCCAGTTTTTCATCATTTAACTGTTTTTCTTTGTTGTTTTCCATTATAAATACCTTCTTTGGATAATTAGCTGTTTAAAACAGTTTTCTTCCACTTAATTATACGGTTAAGTTTCAGAAAGATAAAATAAATTACAATACTTCTTCTATTATTTCATCAAGCCGGTTTAAGACTTCAATACTCTTATCTATTCTTTCCCTAAACCGATCTCTATATTCAATAAGCAGCTTTCTTTTTTTATCATCATTACTTTCTCTATATATCTTAATCTGCTTCAAAGACATACCAATATCCTGCAGAAGTCTGATTTCCTTCATTATTTCTACAGTCTTCTCTTCATATAAAAGATGACCATACTTATTTCTGGCATCGGCTTTAATTAACTTATAGTTTTCATATTCCTGAATCATTCTGCGTGATATATGAAACTGACTGCTTATTTCCCTTATTGTATACATTAACTACAATATACCCAAATAAACAATCATAAACACTTATGGAAAAACGGACATTCTTTGACACTCCCGCCACTAAAGTGGTGGGATTCCTGTTTCAGCGACAGATACCTG
>JBJFHC010000047.1:0-5069 GCA_051893275.1 Erysipelotrichaceae bacterium
ACTCTTGGGATAACATCATTGGAACGTTCAATGATTATCCTGTCTCCCCTAACCAGAGACTCTGATTCATCATATTCCGTTTCAGTTACTTCTCCCTTTTCATTCATCAAAGGAAGAGTTGTCATATATTCATAGTTATTTAAAGTAGCCTTGGTGATATGAGTACCACCCAGTGATACCTCTTCAAAATTGGCTACCGGTACTACTCGGCCAGTTTTACCTACCTGCCATTCTACATCAAGTATTGTAGTAATTGCCTGCAAAGGCTTGAACTTATAGGCAAAGGCCCACTTAGGTCCCTTTTCAGAGTAACCAATTTCTTCTCTTAACTTCAGATTATTTACCTTAATAACCAGTCCATCACATACCGCATGAGGAAAGTTATCTAAGCCATTAAGGACATTAAAACCATCTTCATCATTGATTAGACCATGCATCCTGGTTTCGACTATTTCCTTGAGGTCATTAAAGCTGTTACACAAAAGAACTGGCGCACATCTGAAACCTGATTCTCTAATAAATTCAATATTCTCGCTGTCCTTAGTTATAGTATCAGCTAAAGAATTAATACCCGTATCATAGAAAATAACTTCTATACCCTTGCCTTTAACATCTTCGGGATTAACCTGACGCATGATTCCGCTTACTGCGTTTCTTGGGTTAGAATATTCATTTTCCAGATGCTTCTTAAAGTAGTCATAAGGAATAATGGCTTCTCCTCTTATTTCATATTCCTCAGCCTTTATTTCAAGAGGATATTTAGAATCCGTATTCTTAAAATTATCGGTAATCAGATCACCAATATAGCCATTTCCTCTGGTTGCCGCATTAACAAGCTTATGGTTTTCATAGTTAAGGTTACAGGTAATACCATCAAACTTTGGCTCAATAAGCATTTCAGTACCCTCACCCCCACACTTATTATAGAAATCCAGAAGTTCTTCTATTTCCTTAGCTTTCTTATCGATTGATAATAAAGGTGTCTTATGGGTGAACTTAGGCAATGTAGTCAATACTCTTTTGGCTGCACCAACTCTTCTGGTTGGTGAATCAGTCATTTCCTTTAATTCAGGATACTGCTTCTCAAGTTCTTCATATTCCTTATATAAACGATCATATTCAGCATCAGAAATCTCTGATATGCCCTCATCATAATAAAGCGTATCATAACGAGATATCATTTCTTTCAGTTTTAAGGCACGTTCAAATTTATCTTCCATATTACTCCACCGATTTAAGCGATTCAACCATTTCAATCTTTCTTAATGACTTCCTTGTAATAAGCATAACTATTACAGTGAAAATAATGGTTATCGCAAAAGAAATTATATATGTAAAAGGCTTGATAGTGTAAGAGAATAAAATATTTTCCATATTGATAACTGTCATAATCACATTCTCCTCTATCTTGCCTAGAGGCAGTCCAATCAGAGCACCAATCAGTGTCAGTACCAGTATCTCTTTAAAGATATAGCTGTTTACCTCACGGTTATTAAAGCCAAGCACCTTTAATGTAGCGATTTCCCTGATTCTTTCGGATATATTTACATTAATCAGATTTATAAGCACCACAAAGGCCAGAGCTCCTGCAACTACTATTACAACCACAACTATCAGATTTAAAGCTGAAATCATATTGTTGAAGTTGCTTATTGTGTTTGAATGATCAGAAAGCGACTTAAAGCTTTCAAAGCCTTCCATAAGCATTCTTAATTCATCAGCATTATCAGTATTTAAGGCAATCGAATTATACTCGGCTTTTTCATTAAAGACTGATTCATAATAATCCTTTGACATAAAAACATAATGCTCAAAGTGCCATTCACAGATATCCTCGATATAGACATCAGCCTTAATACCGTTTTTAGATTCTAATGTAATAGTATCACCCGCCTTAAGCCCCTCATTCATCGCAAATTTCTGAGAAACAATGGCGCCATTATTAGATAGTTTTATTTCCGTTTTTGTATCGGTCTTTAAAAGATTGAGGGCATCGTTATTCTTATCGTATACCTGCAGGGTCAGTGTCTTGTTTTCTTCCGGCAGATAGGCTTTGGTAGAATAGCTCATAAAGGCTGTTACATCGCTGCAGATATCTGATTCAGATAATGTGTTAACTATTTCCTCAGTCTCACTGTCATCTTCCAGATTTACGATCTGCATATATTTAAGAATGGTTTCATACTGCCTGGTTATAACTGAGGAAACACTGTCCTTGATGCCAAAGCCAAGTACCAGTAAAGATGTGCAGCCAGCTACACCAATAACCGTCATAAAGAAACGGGTCTTATATCTTATCAGATTACGGGCTGTAACCTTCGATGTAAAGGACAGACGTTTCCAGATAAAGCCAATCTTTTCGATGAAGGTTTTCTTGCCGGTTTTAGGGGCCACCGGTCTTAACAGAGCAGCCGGATTGTCTTTGAGGTTTTTATGGACTACAAAGACAGTAACCAGCGATAATAAAACCGTAAAAGAAACAATAGAAATGAATAAAGAGTCAACAGGCACAACCAGCTTCATGGCCGGGAACTGATACATCAGACGCCAGCAGAAATAAATAATTGTCGGGAATACAGGAAGACCAACAATCACTCCGGTCACAGAACCGATTAATGAAGCCGACAGAGCATAGACAAGATACTTGTTGATTATTTCCCTTGAAGTAAAACCAAGTGCCCGATAAGTACCGATGGTTAAACGCTGTTCATCGATAAGTCTGGTCATAGTGGTTAATGATACCAGGGCTGCCACCAGATAAAACAGTAAAGGTACAGATACACCTATAACTCCCATCTGATCAGCTGAAGCCTTAAACATGGCAGATGAATACTGTTTATCTCTTTCCAGAATATACCACTTGGCTTCCGGCAGATCATCGAGATCCTGCTGAGCCAGTCTTAATTCCAGTTGGGCCTTTTCTATTTCTTCATTAAAAGTAACAACAGCTTCTTCATATTCCTTCAGGCCTTCTTCATATTCTTTTCGTCCTTCTTCAATCTGAGCGTTATAGCTGTTAATCTTCACGCGGGTTGAGGCAACAAGACTGTTAGAAGAATCAACTACCGCCTGTAAAGCTTCTATCTCGGCTTTTAACAGGATGAGTTCACTTACTTCATCCTTATAGTTTTCGTTATTTATAACCTTAGACAGGTTTTCTTCAAAGTTATTGACTAAGTCATAACCTGTCTTATCGCTTAAGTCCTGGGCCTTAGTGTTAAAGTCTTTCTTTAAAGTATAAAGCTTAGAATTAATACTGTTGACCTTGCCTTGAGCTTCATCAATGACATAATTCATCAGCTCAAGATCGGTTTCCAGACTTACTATTTTTATCTGGGCTTCATCAAGCTGTTTCTTGGCCTCATCAAGCTGATTTTGGCCTTCTTCTTTCTGTGATTCAAATTCAGCTTTTCCTTCATCAAGTTCAGCCTGGTATTCTTCTATCAGATTATTTCGATGAAAGCTTTCCTGAATTTCGGCCAGCTCTTCAATATCATTTACCGCTTTTTCAATAAAGTATTCATAGCCATCGGAAAAAGACAATTGCTTAGCAGCATTTTTAACAGTCAGATAGACAGAGGAATAATATTCATTGAGAAAAATGTCATTCATGCCATAACAGACAGCCGTCAGATCAAGATTGTTCAGATTGGAAGTAGTAGAAAACTTGGCCATATGTTCTGGCGACTTAACAATACCGACAACCTTATAGTGGGCTGACCTTAAATGATCTCTTACTTCATCATCCTTGAGATAGACGGTAATGATATCTCCCACTTTAACAGTATTGTTGATAGTGCCTATAGGACAGTAAAGAATTTCATTGAACTTCTCAGGCATTCTGCCTTCTGTAAGTTCTATTTCATTAACTGTTGTCTCAACTTCAGTAAAGCGCAGTACCATTTCGTTTTCCAAACCAGACTTTTGGGCATAGACATCCTGAAATTTAGAGGCATGCAGTCTTTCTACAAATTCCAGCTTAGATAATTCCGATATATCTTCATTACAGAAACCAAATTGAGAGACCAGCTGTATATCCTGAAAATGATATTCATCATAGTATCTGTCAACTGACTCAATCATTATTCTTTTAGTAGACATTAAGCCCATCATAAAAGATACGCCGATAAATGTCATTAAGACCAGCGCAACAAAGCGTTTATAGGTACTTTTAATGAGTCTAAATGTCTCCTTTAAAAACATTAGTATTCAATATCCTCAGCCTTCTTAGGCTTCTTATTCATCGTTACAGATTCAACATGACCTGATTTAACTCTGATTACTTTATTTCCCATAGCTGCCAGAGCTGAATTGTGAGTAATCATTACTACGGTCATATGTTCATTAAAGGCCATATCCTGCAGCACTTTTAATACCTGTTTACCGGTAACATAGTCTAAAGCACCGGTTGGTTCATCGCACAACAGAAGCTTAGGGTTTTTGGCAACCGCTCGGGCAATGGCTACTCTTTGCTGCTCACCACCACTAAGCTGGCTTGGGAAAGAATCCAGTCTATCACCCAGTCCTACAAGCTTAAGTACTTCTACTGCATCAAGCGGGTCTTTGCAGATCTGTAAAGCCAGCTCAACATTTTCCCTGGCTGTGAGATTCTGTATCAGGTTATAGAACTGAAAGACAAAGCCAATATCATTACGGCGATACTGACATAATTCATCATCATTGTACGAGGCAATATTGTTGTCATTCACAATAACTTCACCACTTGTAGCATTCTCCATGCCACCAAGGATGTTTAAAATAGTAGTTTTACCGGCACCAGAGGCACCCAGTACAACTACAAATTCGCCTTCTTTTATTTCAAAGCTTACATCCTCAATAGCCCTGATATCTACTTCACCAACATGATATATTTTTGTAACATTTTTAAATTCAATTAAATTTTTCTTTTTTACCATGACACACCTTAAATAGTTAAATAGATTATATCATTAAATAAATTTCTGTAATAAAATAAGAAAGATGCCGATATAGTTCAAAGGCAAAACAAATCACTCGTAACGATTAGTTCTGAGTTCGATTCTCAGTATCGGCACCATTACGATATCTTA
>JBJFHC010000048.1:0-5043 GCA_051893275.1 Erysipelotrichaceae bacterium
ACGCATGTTTAATAAATTCAATGAATTTGGCATTGCCAAGATTGAAAGAGACAAGGTTATCTTAAAGCCCGATCTGCTTAAGTAGCCATCTCTACTAAAGGCCTATCATCAGCACTAAATACTCTATTATCAGATGGAATTTACTCATTCATCCTCAAAAAATGAATAAATGCCATATAGTTTTAATAATGCCTTAGGTATGCTTCACTTATATTAAATCATATCCAAAAGATCCTGAAAACATAAAATATCGCCCTGTTTATATATACCAGAGCGATATTTTAGACAGCTTATTGATTTAAGACAAAATAAAATATACGGAAACGTATTATTAAATATTGAAAAAATAATATTTATTTTGATATATTATAAGTAAAGATAGAGAAATCTTTGGATGTGCCAGCATCCTAAAAAGTTGTAGCCGGAGATGGCTTAGTAGTCTCATATGTTGGCCCGCTCCGTTGAGCAGGCAAGCGTGACAACCACGAGAACAAACTGGCTAGCCCGAAAGGTTTTTTTTCTTTATACGGATAAAATGAATAAGAATGATACTGAAATTCAAAGAGAAATATATTCATTGATCAAAGAGCCCTTTGAAGTTTTTGATAAATTTATTTACTATGATTATGCTTTTATAACCGAAAATCACAAAGTATACATAGGAAAGTTCCAGAAACGGGATTTTTTACATCTTATTGGGATATCAGTTTATCCAATGGATAACAGAAAATTCTATAATAATTATAAAGATGGCAAAACGAATTATAGTCTAATCAACTTGAAGAAAACGTATAACAGAAGCACAATAATCAAAAAATCACTGTAATAAAGAATCTACAAAATTTTGTTGAAAACAATTTAGATGGTGAAAACCTAGTAATAGAAGATTTCAGAACACTTACTGCTGAAAATGAAGTTTTCGAGTATGCTTTAAGAAACGATGATAAGAGATTTACTTTAGGCTTTGGAAAATATAATAACGCGAAGACCACTCGTTTAGAATTAGCCACAATTGGTGCGGCTCATCAAAGAGTAATATGTGTATTGAGAAAAAAGAGGGACTGCGATGAATTTAATGAACTTGTGTATTTAAAAAACGATATTTCAATTCAAAGCGTTCTTGCTAATCTGATAACACCTCATAAAATTACGAGTGATGGTAATGTGTTTATTAATTCATGAATATGTATTTTGCATTTTAACAGTCTTACTGGTTTCTTAATTCTTTTATTAATTCAATCACTTCATTGTTGTTCATATGAACGTCAGCCATGTTATCCTGAAGTATTTTCATAGCATAAACAGCTGTGTTTTCAACGAATATCCGACCATCCTTTTCTGCAAAGCTAATATAATCACCACCAGAAAGGCCAAGAAGATTAATGTTTGAGTCTGGAACAGTGATATTGTTTCCTTCAGATACTTTAATGTTTTTTGCTATATCATCTTTCCGCATTGGGATACCTCTGATAATATTCTAGCAACCGTATATTTATTTTTCAATTACCAGAGTGTTGTTATAGACAATATAACAGCACTGTTTAATTATTAGCGATAGTTAATATTTGTGATAATTTGAACAAATATTGTAAAAGTGTTGTTTGTAAAGTCAACAAATATAGGTGATTGAGGGATATTATGGGAGTCTGAGTTCTTTTCAAGAGGGTTTTTAATGATATAATTAACACTGTTATGAGTAAAGATTTTAACTGGAAGCCTTATCTTATATTTATAGGTATTGTGGCTATTATCTGCTTATTTATTAACTGGAGGATAAGTGCTGGACTTTTAGCTGGTACAGTCACTTATTTTATTAATGATAAGCTCAATGAGAAAAAGTTTCCAAGCTTGAGTGGAAATGGCAAGGCTCTTGGCTCAATGACGCTGTTTATGCTGATACAGGGCGCAATTATTGTGCTTTGTGCAGTAGGCTGCTGGTTTTTAGGCAGACTGTACAGCTTTCTGGCGGCTTTTGTGGCTTTAACTGTTCCTACTTTTTATTTTATTATTCGGAGTGTGAGTAAAAAATGACTATCACGATTCAATCTGTAGTTCCGGTTATTATCGGAATAACTATCTTTCTGGTTATATTGTTCAAATGGGCAAATACCAAGCTTGAGGCTTTTGATCCTCTAAGCAAGCCAACTGGTGTTGTGCTACTATGCATCATGTTTGTGGAATTTATCGATGGCATGATAGAGGATATTATGGGCAAGAGGTCAGTTGCCAAAGTTGGACCATATCTTGGTTCAATTGCGATTTATATCGTACTGGCACAATGGGTATCGCTGCTGGGCTTTGATGCACCAGCTGCCAACTGGTCAGTAACTCTGGTACTGGCATTAATTACCTATCTGATGATTCAGTCAACAGACATCAGATGTAATGGTATCAAGAGCTGGCTGCATGCCTTTATTGACCCAATTGTTCTGTTCCTGATACCAAATATTTTCGGTAATATTGCACCACTGTTGTCAATGTCGCTGCGTCTTTACGGCAACAATGTATCAGGTACGATTATTATGCAGCTGTTGTACACTTTAGGTAACAACATATCTAATTTCTTCTGGTCCATCTTTGGGCTTAAGGATATATTTAACTTCGTCGGTCCAATTATCGCGGCACCATTACATTGTTACTTTGACCTGTTCTCTGGATTTATCCAGATGTACATCTTCATAATGCTGACAATGGTGCTTGTAGGTAACACGATCCCAGAAGATCAAAGAGATTAAAATAGGAGGAATTACAAATGACAGATTTAGGTTTAATTGCGATTGGTGCCGGTCTTGCGATTCTTGCAGGTTTAGGTACTGGTATCGGTGAAGGTATCGCTGCATCTAAGGCAGTTGAAGCTGTAGGTAAGAACCCTGAAGCTGAATCAAAGATTAGAACTATGCTTATCTTAGGCTGTGGTTTAACAGAAACTGTTGCCATCTATGGTATGCTGATTGCGTTCTTAATCATGTTTGTATTAGGCGGAAGAGTTTAATTTTAGAAAGAGGAAGTAAGAGATGGTAAACTTTGATGTTCAAGGATCATTGATGCCTAATCTCTATACTATGATAGTGCAGTTATGCGCAACCCTCATCATTTTCCTATGCATTAAAAAGTGGCTTTGGAAGCCGGTTAAAAATATTCTGGCCAAAAGAGCTGATGCCATGCAGGCATCACTTGATTCTGCCTTTGAGCAGAATGAGGAAGCCAGAGTCAATCTGGAAGCAAGCAAGAAGGAACTTAATGACGCCAAGGAGTCATCAAGGGAAATTATTGATGCTGCCAGACAGGAGGCTGTTAACTTAAAGAACGAAATCGTTTCTGATGCCAAGCGTCAGGCACAGGCTAAGCTTGACCAGGCTGATGAAAAGATTGCCAAGGCTAAAGCTGATGCCCAGTCTGATCTGCACGATGAGATGGTATCTGTAGCTATGGCAGCTGTTTCTAAGTTACTGGATGAAAAGGCTACCACCAAGGATGATGAAGAGGCTATCGATAAGTATATTAAAGAGGTTAAGAAGTCATCATGAGCCTTGTTGCTAAGAGATATTCGGAGGCTTTCTTTTCACTGGCTTTAGATAAGAATAAGGTAAGTGAATACAAAGAGGATCTTAAACTTGTACTCGATACTTTGAAAAGTGTTGACAAGATTGATCTGTTCTTTGCATCCGAAAAGATTACAAAAGAGGAAAAGAAAGATCTGATTGAAAAGAGCTTTAATGAAAACATTTCTGTGGATACGAAGAATCTGCTTAAACTGCTGGTTGATAAGGGCAGAATGAACTATATCGCAGAAATTATTGAGGATTATTTTCATTTAGCAAACGAGAATTTAAATATTTGCGAAGGTCTTATCGAATCTGTCAGACCTATAGATGAAACTCGAATTAAAGAGCTTGAAACCCTGCTGGCCAAGGATGGTCAGACAGTGGTACTGAAGCAGAAGATCAACAAAGGTCTTATTTCTGGTTTCCGTATTACTTTAAATAATGAAGTAATTGATGGATCGATGAAATCCAAGATTGATCAGATGCAAGATTTACTAAGTAGAAAGGTGAAATAGTTATGGAACTAAAACCTAGTGAAATTAGTGCCTTAATCAAGAAACAGATTGAAGGATATGATGACAAGATCGTTTCCGCTGATGTAGGTACTATCGTAAAAGTTGGTGATGGTATCGCTATTATCCAGGGCTTGGCAAATGCTATGTCTTCAGAACTGCTTCTGTTCCCAAATGATGTATATGGAATGGTACTGAACCTTGAAGAAGATGCGGTTGGTGCCGTATTAATGGGTGATGATACCAACATCAAAGAAGGAGATGAAGTAAGACGTACCGGCAGAATCGTTGAGGTTCCTGTTGGTGATGAAATGCTGGGCAGAGTAGTCAATGCCTTGGGACAGCCTATTGATGGCGGTCCAGCTATTGATGCCAGAAAAACCAGACCTGTTGAAAGAGTCGCACCAGGTGTAATGACCAGAAAATCGGTTTGTCAGCCGCTGATGACCGGTTTAAAGGTAATCGACTCCATGATTCCAATCGGCAAGGGCCAGAGAGAACTGATTATCGGTGACCGTCAGACTGGTAAAACAGCCATTGCGGTAGATACTATTCTGAACCAGAAGGATTCTGGTGTTAAATGTATCTATGTAGCTATCGGTCAGAAGGCTTCAACCGTTGCCCAGATTGTTGAAAAACTAAGACAGAATGATGCGATGAAATATACAACCGTGGTATGTGCTACGGCATCCGATCTCTCACCTCTTCAGTACATTGCCCCATATGCCGGCTGTGCAATTGGTGAAGAGTGGATGGAAAAGGGCGAAGATGTATTGATTGTCTATGATGATCTTTCTAAGCATGCGGTTGCCTATCGTACAATGTCTCTGTTATTAAGGAGACCACCAGGAAGAGAAGCTTACCCAGGTGATGTATTCTATCTGCACTCAAGATTACTGGAAAGAGCGGCCAAGCTTTCTGATGAACTGGGAGGGGGTTCTTTAACTGCTTTACCTATCATTGAAACTCAAGCTGGCGATATTTCC
>JBJFHC010000049.1:0-3067 GCA_051893275.1 Erysipelotrichaceae bacterium
GTGATGATGCCATATTTTTCAAGCTCATAAAGATAGTTTTCATCTTCGCATATGCCAGTTATGCTGGAAAGATCTTTAAGATAATCTTTAACTTTGTAGCTGTCTTTACAGCCCGTTAAACAGAGAACAAGTGCTGTACAAACAATCAGTTTAATTGAAGCCCTGAGCATTTGAAGTAATTGTGTTTTCCAGTGAATCATAAGAAGCTACAGTATAATCCAGGAACTTGCAGTAACTTTCAATCGTTTCAGATTCCTTAACATATCTGTTTGCGAAGCTCTTATATCTGGCGCTGATTTCTCTTGAACCAGAAGAATCCCAGACGCTGTTTACTTCATTCATGATGGACGTTATTGAATTAAGTACATCATCAAGTGCCATATTCAAAGCTCTGATCTGCGCAGCCGAAGCACTTACCTCAGGCATAGTAATTCTGATCTGATCACTCATAATCCACTTCCTCCATAAAGTCTTGAAGCTGATGAATAAAGTTCATCCTGGGTTTCTCTGTAGGCACGGGCTGAGTTTCTCAGAAACTGAGCATATTGTGAAAGTATCAGCGATATCTGCCTGAAATCTCCCTTAAAAGCCTGGACTCGGTTGGTAAACTCCAGATTGTCCTTTCCCTGCCAGCTGGTGGACATCTTGTCTACTTCGGAATAGAGACTGTTATATATGCGTTCATATTCCTGATTCTGACTTTCTATCCGGTTGGCAGCAAAGTCTAGCTGTGATGGATCAACATAAATTTTTTGCATAGAATTTTTTCCTCCTTGATATTGTTATTGTCAAAAAAAATAAAAATTCCTCACTTTTTTCATAAAAATCGTCTAAAATAGCCCAAATTGAGCAATTTAGGTACAATATTTCAGATTTTTTATTTTTGATGAATCAATACGTTTCAGTTATTTTTTATGACATTTCTGTTAAAATTTAGCTATGAAAATATTACCCAATACGCAGATAAAAGACTATATAGAACGCTGTTACAAAAACCTTGACGCAAATTATCAGAATGATTTTCTTGATGGCTACGTAAATCCAAAGGATGAAGAAGAAGCCAAAAAAGAATTGCTTCAGGCTGGTCAAAGAGAATTTCTGTATGATAATCCTTCTTTATACATTCATACAGCTGACTTCAGGAAAAACCCCTACTATAAAAATATTCAGCTGGATAAAATTGTTTCCAGCGGCTTTTCATATGAAAAAGTACTGATTGAGAAAAACCTCCTCTTCAACTATGACAGTATTATTGATGATGAAGAAAAAGAACTCAAAGACTATATGAAACTAAGAGCCCTGGACGCAGATCTGGAGATGATATATCTCTTTGAAGAAAATGAAGGCTGGATGATGTGCTCGCCTTCAGAAGCCAGTACAAATGATCCTTACGCAGAAAAAGCCAAAGGAAACGTACTGACTTTCGGACTGGGCATTGGTTATTTTGTCTACATGGCTTTATTAAATCCAGAAGTAAGTTCTGTAACAGTAATTGAAAAATCCAGTGATGTCATAAAGATGTTTTCCGAGATTGTTAAACAGTTTCCTCAGGAAAAAGAAATAAAAATAATACATGGCGATGCCTTTGATTATTTTAATAAAGAGTTTCTTTATAACTACGACTACATTTATGTGGATATCTATAAGTCATCTCAGGATGGCAGAGAGATTATTGAAAAACTTTTAGGTCAATATCTACCGCCTCACGATAAGATTGATTTCTGGATTGAAAACTCCTGTCTCAATCCCGTCAGAACGCTGATTCTGATGCATTATGATGAGCTGATTAATAACAGAGTATTAGAGGTAAATACTGAATATGAAGAAATAATGAAAAAAGTACGTTACTATTTTTCACTGATTGATATTACAATAGAAGATGTCAATTCTCTTAAGAACATGATGTATGACAGATACACAATAAGAGAAATACTGGGGGTAAAAAATGATTGAATCAAATATGAAAGTACTTAGAGAACTTCCAAGTCCTCAGGTACTTAAACAAATGTATCCTTTGCCTGAAGGCTTAGCTGAAATCAAAAAGAAAAAGGATGAAGAAATAAGAAAAATATTCACGGGAGAGGATGACAGACTTATTCTGATAATCGGCCCCTGCTCAGCCGATAGAGAAGATGCAGTATTAGACTATATGCATCGTCTTAAGGAAGTTGCAGCCAAAGTAGAAGATAAGATTCTGATGATTCCAAGAGTCTATACCAATAAACCAAGAACCAAGGGTGTAGGTTATAAGGGCATGCTGCATCAGCCCGATATTCACAAAAGCGAAGACATGCTGGCAGGAATCATTGCGATAAGACAGCTGCATATCAAGGTTATGCAGGAAACAGGCTTTATCTGTGCCGATGAAATGCTGTATCCTGAAAACTATGCCTATCTTTCCGATGTTCTGGGCTATGTTGCGGTTGGTGCCAGATCGGTAGAAAATCAGCAGCACCGCATGGTTGCCTCATCAATCGATGTACCAACCGGCATGAAGAATCCTACTGGCGGCGATCTTTCGGTAATGATTAATGCGATTGTAGCTGCCCAGGCTAAACAGAAGTTTGTCTATCGAGGCTTTGAAGTAGAAACTCAGGGAAACCCTTTATCACATGCCATCTTAAGAGGCTATGTCGACAAGTATAATAACGCTTTCCCTAACTATCACTATGAAGATCTGGAACAGCTGGTGAAGATGTATAAAGAATCAAATCTGGCCTATCCGGCAGTAATTGTTGACTGTAATCACTCAAATTCCGGCAAAAAATATGATCAGCAGGCCAGAATTGCGGATGATATTATTCATTCATGTGAAGTATCTGAAGAAATCAATAAACTGGTAAAAGGCCTGATGATTGAAAGCTATCTGGTAGATGGCTGTCAGAAGCCAGGTGGCGAAGTATATGGTCAGTCCATTACTGATCCCTGCCTTGGCTGGGAAAAGAGCGAAGAACTGATATATTCAATCTATAACGAATTAAAGAAAAAGGATTTAAGATAATATGTCAATCACTGTATTTGGAGCCATATTTGTCGATATCAAAGGCTATCCATACAATGTATTCAT
>JBJFHC010000049.1:3167-5025 GCA_051893275.1 Erysipelotrichaceae bacterium
CCATCTCAAGACGTCCAGATCTGACTGGAATTCTGGAAACTCTGGAAAAAGAAGGTGATGAAATATTTAAAAACGCCGATTCCATCGCCCTGGAGATTGATATAGAAGAACCAATTCTAAACAGAATACTGGAACTTTCCGAAAAGTATAACAGAAAAATATATGCACTGGTATCCAACATGTCCATTGCGATTGAAAGAAGAGAAGTCCTGGGCAAGGTAGCCTGCTTTGTCTGCAATCAGCAGGAAGCCTCCATATTTTTCTCTGATAATTACGATTTGCTTGAGCCAGAGGAAATGAGACAGGTACTCTTAGAAAAAGTGCAGACCACCCACATTCAGTCGATGGTAGTCACTATGGGTGAAAAAGGTGCTGTCTATGCCTCAGATGATGGTGAAAGCGGCTATGTCGAAGCCATTGCCACCAATGTAGTTGATACAACCGGTGCGGGAGATGCCTTCTTTGCGGGAGTTGCAGCCGGATTAACCTATGGCAAAAGTCTCAAAGAATCCTGCATCATCGCTTCAAGACTGGCGTCCTCAGTCATATCTTCAACCAAAGCGGTCTGTCCAAGATTTGAGGCCAGTGAGTTCGGATTAAAGAAGAGATAAAGTCGCAATTGCGACTTTTTTTCATAACTAAATGAAAACTATTTTCATCAACATATCATTTTCTTAAATTTTCTTCAATTTTAGTGAGGAATTTTCTCCGTTTTTGACAATAACAATATAGAGGAGAAAAAAATGTCCGAAAAACACCACCGTTTAAAGAAATCTGAAATAGATAATCTGGTAAAGAAAACCAGAGCCAAAGAATTGAGAAAAGACCGCAATGCCAAATCAATTATGTCCGATAAATACAATCTGGCCAGAGCAGTAAAATATTCTGTTCCTCAGTATTCTCACATGTCGGACCAGGAAATTGCCACTCTGATCAAAAATATCAAAACGAGTTATCATAGTTTGAATGAGGACTATCCCGAAAAAATACTCGATGTTTTCTTCCAGCTTAAACCGTCTGATAAAAAATCAGGTCCCTGCCAGATAGCCCTGATAGTTGAGCCTAATTTTTACAATATGAACCTTTCAGAGTATAAAACCCGAGCTCTGGACTACGCAGTCTTAATACTGCAGGAGCTTAGAAAACAATATGGCAGCAACTATCACAAGGGTGTACAGGTCTACTGTATCTTTATCTGTGTTTCTTCAAAATTGAAAGGAAAAACCCTTGCCCTTGATACACAGATGCATGATCTTTTATCAGACGATATTTACAATACGCCAGAAGCTTCTAATATTCGCTGTGTTTTTCACTTTATCGATGACAATTACAAAAGAGTGAAACCAGAATACGAAGGCGCATCATTTTACTCTACGATGTTTACCACAAGACTTAGTGGAAATGATAAAATAAAGGTGCTGAAAGAAGAAAAAAATTTCTCTTTTTCCAGCCAGACAAAGGAGGTAGTAATCAAGATGAGTGGATTTGAACAGTACTACGAAGCAGTATTCAAAGAAAGATATGAAGAAGCTGTAGCTGAACATAATGCTTATGTAAAACAGACTGAGGAGAACAGTATTTTAGAACGTTATAAGAATGTCAAAATGCTTATGGATAAATTTGACTGCTCTTTTGATTATGCATGTGATTTGCTCACAATAAGTCAGGAAAGTAGAGAAGAAATCAGACAGCGTTTTTTTGACTGTCTTAATTAGTAGAGGGCTGTACTCAAAATGAATGGTTTTGAACAGTACTATGAAGCAGTATTCAAAGAAAGATATGAAGAAGCTGTAGCCGAACATAATGCGTTTGTAGCTAAGCATAAAGCATTTGTAGCTGAACATAATGCTTATGTAAA
>JBJFHC010000050.1:0-5025 GCA_051893275.1 Erysipelotrichaceae bacterium
TTTTGTATATCGACTTTGAGTTTAACTGTAGTTTTCAAGGTATAATAGACAAAAAGGTGGATTTCTATGGAATATACAAAAATTAAAGTTGCAAGTAAAGATGATCCTAAGCGTTTTTATCGTATTATAGCGGTGGCAAATGACCCTGATCTTTATCAGCTGGGAGTAATAATTGGCAAGAGTATCAGATGCTGGTTTGAACATATGTTCTTTTTTAGAGATGGCATTAATACTTATTGTCCTGACAAATATTGTGAACAAGATTTTGATGAGCCATTGAGTTATTATTATCTATCTGATATGGAAGATAAATTTGTTTATGAATATGATGCGGGTGAAAGTTATGAGTTTAATATCACCGTTATGAAACGTAAATACTATGATGATGAAGATGATGATTCTGGAATCATGGCCAAGGTAATCGAAGGAGCTGGACAGGGAATTTTTGAAAATGATCATAGTACTTTATGGCGTATTCTGGCTGGGGTAGCAGATCTTGAAAGTCCGCTTGATAAAAATGATTATGATGGTCCTATGAATATGGAGGAATTTGAAAAACTCGGTGATTTTTTTAAACCGCTGAATCTTGATGAAATGGTTTATATGGAAGAAGATATTAACAACAAGGTTTTTAGTATATATGGTTTTAATGAAGAAGACTTGCCGTTCT
The DNA here is from genome assembly GCA_051893275.1 of Erysipelotrichaceae bacterium. GTDB lineage: Bacteria > Bacillota_I > Bacilli_A > Erysipelotrichales > Erysipelotrichaceae > Colivicinus. The sequence continues at coordinate 671 of JBJFHC010000050.1, forward strand.
ATGATGAAGATGATGAAGAATATGATGAATATGATGATATAGATCCTGAAGAAATCAGAGATACTGTTTATCATATGATGGAATGTCAGATTGCCTATGATATTTTCTATGATGATGAACTGAATGATGTTTATACAAATCTTCTACAGTCTCATAATATGCAGGAAGCTTTTGAAATGATAAGCGAGACTTATATAAATTCAATGTATGAAGGTAATTCTGAAGGAATAAAGGATTCTGAAGAACTTCATAACTTCTGTCTTAAAAAAATAAAATCTTTAATGATCAGACATTAAAGATTTTTGAAGAAATAACTGAAACTGTTTGTTGACATTGTCTTTGTGAGTTCTCCCATTTCTTTTGGTGATAATGGTTCAGGAGAATTGAGCCATTCTCTTAACATGTTATAGGTACCACTGGTGACAAAGGTTATTAACAGTTTTCTGCTTTGTTCATCCTGTATATTGGCAAATGTTTTTTCATACAGGTTTTTTACATGAGATGCCTTAAATAACAGTTTAGGGAATTCACTGGTATAGCTCTCTTTAAAAAGAAGCTGTGCCAGTTTTTTGTTTTCAAGCAGATAGGTACAGAGATCTTCTACTCTTTTTTCAATAGGATATTCATTATCCTTGTGTTTAAGCCATATCTGTTCCAGGTCTTCTACAAAATCACATTCAATATCATACAGAACATCATTGGGACAGCCGTAATGATTGTAGAAGGTTGAGCGGTTAATTTCAGCTTTTTCGCACAGTTCAATTACTGTGATGGAACCAACTGGTTTTTTATCCATTATTTCCAGAAGGCTCTGTTTCAATAGTTTTTTAGTTAGTTTTACTCTCTGATTTTCTTTTTTCATAAACAACTCCCTGATTTTTGTTTAAATTAAATACAAATACACATTGTTGTGTATTATTCACAACTATATAAAACCATCTGACTGTTGTAAATACAACATATGTCTAATATTATATAAGAAAATAAATAAATGTCAAAGGAGATATTAAATGAGAGCTAACAGTTTAATTACTTCGATATGTGAAATTGTTGCAGGTATACTTTTGTTAATTAATCCAACAGCCTTTATTAAGATAATTATTGTGCTGTTGGGTATATTACTGTTATTAATTGGTATCTGGCACATAGTACAGTATTTTCAGGATGAGCCAAAAGAGGCAGCGTTCAGTCAGAATCTGGCTAAAGGTCTGATTGAGCTGATTATTGGTCTTTTCTGCTGTTTCAATTCGAACTGGTTTATTGTGACCTTCCCTATCATAACTACTATATTCGGTGTTGTAATACTGGTTTCAGGAATTATGAAAATACAGTGGACTGTAGATAAGCTGAGACTGAAAATGAAGAAATGGTACTGGAATGCACTGTCAGCTTTGCTGACTGTGGTAATTGCGCTAATAATTATTATTAATCCTTTCAGTTCATCAGCAGCCATCTGGATGTTTATTGCGATTTCACTGATTGTGGAAGCGGTTGTAGATGTGATTTCGATGTTTGTAGATAAAGGAAAGTAATATTATGAATGAAGTAAAGAAACCAAAGAAGCCTTTAATTTATTATTACTTTATAGTAATACTGGTAATATCGCTGTTTAATCTTCTGCTGGTACCTCAGATTGCCAAAAGACAGATAGTAGAAACAGACTATGGTACCTTTATGACAATGACTGAAAATAAGGATATAGGAAAGGTACAGGTACAGGACAATCAGATACTGTTCACTGATAAAGAGGAAACTACTGTATATAAAACCGGACTGTTGAATGATCCGGATATGATATATCGTCTGAAGGAATCCGGCGCTCAGTTTTCCGGTGAAATTATTGAAGAAGCTTCACCGCTGCTGACTTTCCTATTGACCTGGATATTGCCTTTAGCTATATTTATAGGTCTTGGTCAGTATATGTCCAAGAAGATGATGGATAAGGCGGGAGGACCTAATTCCATGATGTTTAATATGGGCAAGAGTAATGCCAAGGTCTATGTTAAATCATCAGATGGTATTAAGTTTGTGGATGTTGCAGGCGAAGATGAAGCCAAAGAAAACCTGACCGAAGTAGTGGACTATCTGCACAATCCTGCTAAATATAAAGAAATAGGAGCTAAAATGCCAAAAGGTATTCTGCTGGTAGGTCCTCCAGGAACTGGCAAGACAATGCTGGCAAAAGCGGTAGCTGGCGAGGCAAATGTGCCCTTCTTCTCAATGTCAGGTTCAGAATTTGTAGAGATGTTTGTGGGTATGGGAGCTTCCAAGGTCAGAGATCTGTTTAAACAAGCCAAGGAAAAGGCCCCATGTATTGTCTTTATTGATGAAATAGATGCCATTGGCCAGAAAAGAAGTACTGGTAAAATGGGCGGTAACGATGAAAGGGAACAGACTTTAAACCAGCTTTTAACTGAGATGGATGGTTTTGAGGGAAATACTGGTGTTATTATTCTGGCGGCAACCAACAGACCCGAATCACTAGATCCCGCCCTGACAAGACCTGGCAGATTTGACAGAAGAGTTCCGGTTGAACTGCCTGATTTAAAAGGCAGAGAAGAAATACTCAAAGTTCACGCCAGAAATATTAAAACTGAAAACAATATAGACTATACCCGAATTGCCAGAATGGCTTCAGGAGCTTCAGGTGCCGAGCTGGCCAACATTGTCAATGAGGCAGCTTTAAGGGCAATTAGAGATAATCGAACTAAAGCCAGCCAGGCTGACCTTGAAGAATCAATCGAAGTAGTAATTGCCGGCTATCAGAAAAAGAACGCAATTCTTACCGATCATGAAAAACTGGTTGTTTCCTATCATGAGGTTGGACATGCCCTGGTGGCAGCCAGACAGACAAATTCGGCTCCGGTACAGAAAATCACTATTGTACCAAGAACAAGCGGAGCACTCGGTTATACCATGCAGGTTGATGAAGGCAACCACTATCTGATGACCAAAGAGGAAATTGAAAACAAGATTGCCACCTTCACCGGCGGCAGAGCGGCCGAAGAAGTAATCTTTAACAGCATTTCTACCGGTGCATCCAATGATATTGAACAGGCTACAAAACTGGCCAGAGCGATGATCTGTCAGTATGGTATGTCAGCTGACTTTGACATGGTAGCTCTGGAAACAGTTAATAATCAGTATCTGGGTGGCGATGCTTCACTGGCCTGTTCAAATGAAATGGCAGCCAGAATTGATGATGAGGTAATCGAAATTGTTAAAGCTCAGCATGAGAAGGCAAAAAAGATTTTAATCGATAATAAAGATAAGCTTGATGAGATCGCGAAATTCCTATATGAAAAGGAAACTATCACTGGCGAAGAGTTTATGAATATCTTAAACTCTTAAGCATACAGAAGGTGCTCTTTCCCCTATTGGAGCACCTTTATTAATATATTAAACTTAAATTATTTTGTACAATTAAGTCATGGAAATTAATTATAGCCGCCTGGCTAAAGCTATTACCCGGGCTGGTGTAATACTTGTTAAAAATGGTGCTGAAATCTCCAGAGTTGAGGATACCATGGAAAGACTCTGTTTTGCCTATGGAGCCAGAACAGTTGATTCCTATGCCACTCCTACTATTCTGATTATTTCTTTTTCGATGGAGGATGACAGTGAACTCTATCACAACATCAAAAGAGTAAGCACTGGTTCAGTAAATCTGAATAAGATAGATATGGTTAATTCTTTAAGCCGTGAGATACAAAACAATCCTTTATCAATAGAGGAATTTAATTCAAGACTGGATGTTATTGAAAACGATAAGGGATATAAAGATATTGTCGTTTATCTGGGGGCCTTTATCTGTTCTGTTGGTTTTGGACTGTTCTTTGGCGGTGGTTTTAAGGAATGCATATTAGCTTCAGTTATTGGGGTTATAATCAAAATACTGATGTCTGTAATGGAAAAAATTAATTTATCAGTTTTTATCAGAAATGTACTGGGCGGTTTAATACTGACTCTTCTTTCCTATCTGTTAAGTGTTGTGTTTGCCTGTGACAGCAGTATTGTCTCCATGTCGGCAATCATGCTGCTGGTACCGGGACTGGCTATTACCAATGCCATCAGGGATTCGGTTAATGGCGATGCCCTTTCCTCTTTATCCAGATTTACAGAGGCACTGGTTGTGGCTATTGCGATTGCGCTTGGTTCACTGATCGGTTTAATGATTTCGGGGTATATTTTATGAAGATATTTATAGCCTGTTTTCTAGCTTCACTTGGTTTTGCGTTTATATTCAATATTCCAGAGAATAAGGCATTATATGCCGGTATGACTGGTGGTATAGGCGGCATTGTTTATTCTTTGTGTCTGAATCTTAATTTAAGTGAAACACTGGCTTTATTTAT